>JANXEB010000052.1 GCA_025058985.1 Candidatus Aenigmatarchaeota archaeon | reverse complement strand
CTTAAAGAACAAATCTCTATCTCCATAAAAGTATTTCTACAAAACTAATTTTATGTTAATAGAAAGAAGTAGAAGAGCTTATTTAGGCAATTACGTTTTTTCAATTTTACTAATAATTTTACTAATTTTTACTTTTGGAATCGAGATTAGTTTTATTTTACTGTTTTTAGTAACAATTTATATTTTCTATTCTCTATATGAAGCTGAAATAAAAAGAAGGACAAAAAAATATAAAATAGAAGAAAATGAAATAATTATAAAAGAAGGTTTGATAAACAAAAAAATAGAAGAAATTAAATTTGAAGATATCGGATCTTTTAGTATTAGAAAAAATTTCCTAGGTAAACTATTAAACTTTGGTGATTTGATAATTTATACTAACACGAAGGTAATAGTAATAGAAAAAGTTTATAAACCAGAAGAATTATTAAAGATTATAAAGCACAAAACTTCTATTTGAGATTATTTATTTTTTCACTTAAACTTCTCAAAACTCTAAAAACTTCTTCACCTTTTTTTGTTATTGTAACAACTTTTATCCTACCGCTTTTTGTAAACTCTACCAACTCGTGTTTTTTTAACTCTTCCAATATTTTCATTGTATGAGAATATGTGCAATCTATTTCTTTGGAAATAGCAGAAGGATACTTTGGTCCGTCGTTTAAAGATAGCATTACTCTCAACGGCTTCAGCTTAAAAAGAAGCTTTAGCAAAGATGATTCTTTTTTCATGATTATATTTATATCTTTTATATTTAAATACTTTTCTATATGGAAAAAATTAGATCGCCTATAGTCACAACTGTTGGACATATCGATCATGGAAAGTGTATTTTCCCAAAAGAAAAGATAATAAGTAATGAAAAAAAGAAAAAAATAGAAAAATTTTTTGATGAAAAATTAAAAATATTCAAAGATGGAAACTATTTTTACATAAACAAAAAAGTCAAAGTGGTTTCATTTGACGGAAAAAACTTTATAAAAAACTTTGCTACACAGGTTTGGAAAGTTCCTTTCAAGGGACTTTTATATAAAATTTCTCTACAAAATAATAAAAAAATCAGAGTAACTAAAGAACATCCGTTTTTGACTGAAAACGGTTGGATAAGAGCAGATAAAATTAAACCAGGTAATAAAATACTAACAATAAACGGATTCGAAGAAGTTAAAAAGACAAAAACCTTTTTTTATAAAGGATTTGTTTATGATTTCACTGTTAAAAAATACCAAAACTATGTTGCCAATGATATTCTAGTTCATAATACAACTTTATTAGATTCGATAAGAGGAACTGCTGTTTCGAAAACTGAGCCTGGTGAATTAACTCAGCATGTAGGAGCTACCTATGTCCCAAAAAAAGTTATAGAAGATATATGTGGAAACTTACTAAAAAAAATGAACATAAAGTTAGAAGTACCTGGTTTACTTTTTATTGACACGCCAGGGCACGCTGCTTTCATAGGAATGAGAAAAAGAGCAGGTCCCATATCTGACTTAGCTATTTTAGTTGTTGATATAAATGAAGGATTTAAAGAACAAACCATAGAAAGCTTAAAAATACTAAAAATGTATAAAGTTCCTTTTGTCGTAGCTGCTACAAAAATAGATAGAATAACAAACTGGAGAAGCTATTATTCTAGCTGTTTTTTGGATAGTTTTTCAAAACAAAATGAAATTGCAAAAAATGAGCTAGAAAAAAAAGTTTATCAAATCGTAATAGAACTAGCGAAATATGGTTTCAATTCAGAAAGAGTTGACAGAGTTACCGATTTTACAAAACAAGTTTGTATAGTTCCTATAAGCTCTGTTAACAAAGAAGGTATACAAGAAATTTTACTAGTTTTAGCTGGTCTAGCTCAAAAATTCTTAAAAAACAAATTAACCCTATCTAGAGAATCAAGAGGATCTGTGCTAGAAATAAAGGATGTAAAAGGAATTGGAAAAGTTGCTGATATAATACTTTATGATGGTATTTTGAAAAAAGGATATTCCATAGTTTTTGGTGGAAAAGAAATTAAAGTATCGAAAATAAGAGCAATTTTATTGCCAGAAACTGTGCAAGACATAAGAGTAGAAAAAAAGTTTAAACATGTCGAAGAAATAGTTGCTTCTGCTGGAGCAAGATTGATTTGCACGGATCTTGAGAATGTTTATCCAGGTTGTTCTTTTATTGGTTTAGAAGATGAAAAAAACTTAGAAAAAGCTAAAGAAACCCTAAAAAAGGAATTTGAAGAAATAACATTTTCAAAGGATATAGAAGGAATAATAATTTTGGCAGATACTTTAGGTAGTTTAGAAGCACTTGTTAAAATTCTGGAAGAAGAAAAAATCAGTATAAAAAAGGCTGATATTGGTTTACCGAAAAAAGAAGATTTCATAGAGCTTCAAAATTTTAAAAAAGATAAAAAAGTAATACTGTTATTCAATCTAGAAACGAATGAAGAAGTAGAAAGATTAGCAAGAGATTTTGATGTGAAAATTTTTAAGAGCAACATTATCTATAAATTAATAGAAGATTATAAAAACTTCTTAGAAAAAATCAAAAAAGAAGAAATAAATGAAATACTATCTTCAATAAACAGAGCTGCTAAAATTAAAGTTTTAAAAGGATGTATTTTTAGAAAATCTAATCCATGTATAGTTGGTATTGAAGTTATAAAAGGTTACTTGAAAAAGGGTAGCTTGTTGAAAAGAAAAGATGGTAAAATAGTTGGGAAAATTCTAGACATACAAGTTGAAGGTAAATCAACAGATTTTGCAAAAACTAATGATAAAGTAGCTATTAGTATTGATGAAGCTGTATTCGAAAAAAATTTGAAAGAAGAAGATGTTTTGTATACAGTTATAAAAAATGAAGATTTAGAAAAAATGAAAAAAGTTTGGGATTATATCACAAATGACGAAAAAGAAATCATTCAAGAAAATTTAACTTGATTCTATTCTATGTTTCAAAAGCTCTTCTAACAATTCTTTTAAACCACAAGTAGCTACGTTTAAATATTTGTCTGCTCCGCCATAATAAACAAAAAGTTTATCCTTTATAATAACAGCTCCACAAGAAAAAACAGTACCACTTCTTAGTCCTTCATTTTCATACCAAACTTCTGGTTCTAAAATAGGATAAGGTAACCTTGCTATTAATTTTCTTGGATCACTTGAATCTAACAACATTGCTCCAAGTCTATATTTTTTATCCTCCATAGACATTCCATGAAATATTAATAACCAACCTTCTTTTGTTTGTATTGGAGGTGCTGCTATACCAATTTTTTCACTATCCCATTCTCTTTCTCTAGTTCTAAAATAACACATTCCCCAAATATATTTGTTTTCTTCAAAATCCAAGTTATCTCTAACGTCTATCCATATGAATGGCATAACTCTATGAAAAATATAAAATTTATCTTTAACTTTTATGATACAAGCATTTTTATCAAATATACCTGGGGCAGAGATTATTTGTGGAAAACTCCAATTAAAAAATTTCTTTTCTAAAAAATCCTCTTTTGAAATTGTTGTTAAAGCAACTCTAGCTATGTTACCATCATATGCCGTGTATGTCATGTAGATTTTATCTTCTATTATAGTTAACCTAGGATCTTCACATCCTTTACTTTCTTCTTTTATTCTAGGATAATAAATAGGTTTATTTAGTCTTTCAACTATCTCAAAACCATTTTCACTAGAAACATAACCGAAAACAGATATTTCGCTATGAGATAAAGCTCTATAAATTATATGAACCTTTCCATCCAGGTAAATAGCTCCAGCATTAAAAACAGCCTTGTTTTCCCAAATATTTTTTTCTCTCGGCACTAAAATTGGATTTCCTTCATATCTTTTTAACTTTATCATAGTTCTTGAAGAAGCTCTTCTAATTTACAACTTGCTAAACAACAATATTTATCAGAAGCTCCGTAATAAACATATAATTCGTCTCCTTTTACTATAGCTCCAGAAGGAAAAATTATTTTTTTTGGATTAAAATTTCTTTCCATTTCATAAGGAGCTTCTGCAACTAATAATGGTTCTTTTAGTTGTGATATAATTTTTGTAGGATCCTCTAAATCTAATAATGCTGCTGTTGCTTTAAACTCTAAGAATTCTCCATTTTCAAAAATAATTTCTGGCATAATTAACAACCAACCTTCTTTGGTTTCAATTGGTGGAGCTCCGCACTCTACAAATGGTGAAACTCTTCTTAAATTCAAAAAATAATTTTTTATATCATAATTTTTCCAAAAATTTTCATTCAATAAATCCTTTAATTCATTAAAATAAACAACAGCTATTTGAGAAGGAGCTATATCTGGATTATAAGTAAACATCAGACACATTTTACTTCCAAACTTTTTTGGAAATATAAAACCTGCCTTTGAATTATAAGGGGTTATTAAACCGACTTTTTCGATATTTTTTAAATCCTTTGTTGTTGCCAAAGCTAATCTCACAGTTTCTGGTCTTGGTGGAAAAGAACCTACTGCAGTATAAGTTATGTAAAAATTTTTATCAAGTCTTGTTATCCTAGGATCTTCACAACCATATGCTTCATAACCATATTGAGGTCCAAAAAAAACTTCTTCTCTTGAAAAATTTATACCATCATTGCTTTCACATTTTCCAATATATGAAATAGTTATCGATCTTTCTCCAGATTTCACTCTTATAGCTTTTCTAAACAGCATAAAATACTTGTTTCTAAACTCTATTACAGATGGATTGAATTTTTCCTCTTCCGCTTCCCAATAACCTACTTCTAACGGTTTAAGAATTGGATTTTTTTCATATCTTTTTAATTTTACCACTATAATATATTATTATCTAAAAACATAAATAATTTATAGAGAAGATGAGAAGAGGTAAAAAAACTTCGAATGAATCAAAAGCAAAACTAACTCCAGAAAGCTATCAAAAATACTTCGAAGCTTTTGAGCTAGAAATGGAAGCAGAGAGAAAAATCGAATTAAAAAGATTTGCAGCAAATCCGATACTAAAACCTATTCCGGAAAACTATTGGGAATGTTTTGAAACTTTTAACGCTGGTGCAATCGTTTTAGATAAGAAAGTACATTTATTTTACAGAGCAGTTGGAAATGACTGGACATCAAGAATAGGTTATGCTTCTTCAAAAGATGGTTTTTTGATAGATTGTAGAGAAAAAAGACCTGTTTTAGAATATCCTTGTGAGGAAAATATTGAAGAATGTAAAGTAAAAAGCAGTCCTGGTCTAAATTTCTACGGAATAGAAGATCCGAGAGTAACCAGAGTTGAAAACGAAGAAAAAGTATATCTAACTTTTACAACTTTGACTCCAACAGCATTGAGAATAGGTTTAACTTCTATACCAGTTAAAAGTATTTTGAAAAAAAGCTGGGATTTTAGCAAAATTAAACTAATCTCTTTACCGAACGTTAACAATAAAAATTGGGTAATATTTCCTGAAAAGATAAATGGTAAATATGTTATTTTAACCAAAATATCTCCAATAATAACTCTAAAATATCTAGACTCTATAGATAAAATAGAATACATAGAGTCGGATGGAATAGTTAATGGAACTGGATTTGTTGACTGGTCTAAAAGATTGAAAGGGGCTGGTGCACCACCTATAAAAACTGAAGATGGCTGGTTGTTGTTTTTCCATGCACTAAACAAAAAAGGTCTTTATTCAATAGGAGCGTGTTTACTAGAGTGTAAAGATCCT
Organism: Candidatus Aenigmatarchaeota archaeon; assembly: GCA_025058985.1. Classification (GTDB taxonomy): domain Archaea; phylum Aenigmatarchaeota; class Aenigmatarchaeia; order CG10238-14; family SpSt-28; genus JANXEB01. The sequence continues at coordinate 3,098 of JANXEB010000052.1, read as the reverse complement.
ACAATAGTAAACTATGTTTCAAAAGCTCCAGTTCTTGAACCAAAAGAAAAGTATGAAACTAGCGGTATAAAACCGAATATTGTATATTCTTGCGGAGCAGTGATCAAAAATGATTTACTACTGGTCTATTATGGTGCTTCGGACACTACTCTTTGTGTTGCTTATAGCTATTTAGACGAATTTCTATCAAAACTTACTTCCTAGGAATTCAAAAAAATTTTTACCATCTTCTTTATTCATTTTTTCTTTTGGTTTAAAAACTTTTATCTTATTGTAACCAAAATCAACAACAACATAAAATGGAAAACCTTCTATTTTTTCTTTTTTATAACCCTTATAATAAAGAATACTGTTTTTTGTTGACTTTACCTGTAAAAAAATACATTTACCGTTTTTAAAACAAACTAAATCAGCATCACCAAAACTTCCAGCTGCTCTTATAACTAACCAACCATTTTTTTCTAAAAGCTTTCTAATTTTTCTTTCACTTCTATAGCCTTTTTTCATAAATAGCCCCGGGCGGATTCGAACCGCCGTCACCTGGTCCAGAGCCAGGTATCCTTGGCCGCTAGACGACGGGGCTAAAATAATTTTAATCTCTTGTAATAAAAATTTTGTATGTAATTGAGAACAATATATAAAAAAGTAAAAAAATATTCACGAAAATTAATTAAAAATACTAATACATATTATTGCTGAATAGTACGAGTTGTAGAAGTAATGAAACCTCTCTTAGATTTAATTTACGTGAAATATTTACTCAAGTATTTAAGATTAGAAAAAGAGTTATTTAATCTAGCTTTGCATAATTTTAAAAAGTAATAAATTTATAGAAACCAAAAAAGCTTTATGAAAACTGTCTATATAAACTTTAAAAGAAATACGAACTTATTGCCCAAAGTTAAAAATAAAAAATGGATAAAGCTAATTTAGTTTTAAAAGAATTAGAGGAACTTAGTAAAAAACTTAATTTACCTTCACTAGGAGAGGAAAAAGCAAAAATATTAAAAAATTTAGTAAAAGAGTTCAAACCAAAAAGAATTCTTGAAATAGGAACACTATATGGTTACTCTGCTATAGTAATGGCACTAGCTTATGAAAAAACTAACATAGTTACAATAGAGATAAATAAAAAAACTGCAGAAACCGCAAAAAAATATATAAAAAAAGCTGGTTTATCAAAAAGAATAAAAGTTGTTGTTGGAGATGCTTTAAAAGTTATTGATGAATTAAAAAGTAAATTTGATATGCTTTTTATAGATGCTATTAAAGAAGAATATTTGGATTATTTAAAAAAAGCTGAAAAAAAATTGAAAAAAGGAGCTATTGTAATAGCTGATAATACTGGAGTTTTTAAACATTACTTAAAAGATTATTTAGATTATGTTAGAAATAGTGGTTTGTATAAAAGCTATTCCATAAATGTCAAGATGGAATTTTCTGAAATAGATGATGCTATGGAAGTTAGTGAGAAATTATTTTAAAAAACATATTTATTACTAAAATATATATAATAATTTATGCATAAAGTAATACTAGTAGTTTCCAGTGCTTGTCCATACTGCCCAAAAGCTAAGGATATTTGGGAAAAAATAAAAAATAAATACAACAACGTAGAATTAGAAATTGTTGACGTAATTACAGAAAAAGGTAAAGAAATAATAAGAAAACATAATATAATGGCTGTACCAACAACTTTAATAGATGATAAAATAGTTTTTGTTGGAATTCCTGATGTAAATAAAGCTATAGAGTTTATTTCAAGATAAGTTTATGGAAATATTTTTTGAAGAAATAAAAATAGAAAGTAAAGAGAAGTATGAAATAATAGATATAACAAATTATATTGAAAAAGCTATAGATAAATCAAAAATAAAAAATGGTATTTGTTTTATTTTTACTCCTCATGCAACTTGTTGTTTAATAGCTAATGAAAATGAAAATTATTTGAAAGAAGATATAATTAAAAAAATAAAAGAAGAGTTTGAAAATAATTGGAAACATAATTTAATAGATGACAATGCTTCTTCTCATTTAGCATCTTCATTTATAAAACAATTTTTGATTTATCCAATAAAAAACAGCAAACTAATAAAAGGAAGTTGGCAAAATGCTTTATTAATTGAATTAGATGGTCCTAGAGAGAGAAGAGTAATTATAGAAATTATAGGAAGTTTGAAATAACTCTTGCTAAGGAAATTTTACTAAATTTATTTTCTATAGAATTTGTGCACACTATTTCTTTAACAAACTTAAATTTCTTAATTTTTTTATCACAATTGTTCAAAAATAATCCATGAACACAAGAAACATAAGCTGATTTAACTTTCATCTTACTCAATATCTTCAAAGAATTTATTATTGTTGAACCTGTGCTTATCATATCATCTATTATCAAAACTTTTTTGTTTTTTAAATCAATTTCTTCATTTAAATAACTTTTTATTTCTCCAGTATACCTGTCTCTTTCTTTTATCAAATAGGAAAATTCAAAATTGTATTTTTTTGAAAGATTTTCAATTACTTCAACTCTATCTTTTTCATTATCTGGCAATAAAACAAAATCGAATTTTTTCTTAAAATGATTTATTATCTCTTCAAAAGCATCTATATTAACAAACTCTGTTTTTTTATAAAAATTAGAAACTTCGCTACTATGAACATTAACTGTTATAAGTTTTTTTACATTAAAACTTTCAATAACTTTTGCTAAAGCTTGTGCACTTATACATTCATTTTCTAAAAATTTTCTGTGTTGCCTTGAATATGCTAAATACGGAACTACTAAAATTATTTCTTTATTCGATAACTCATTTAATACAAGAATTAGTTCAACTATTGAATCATTTGGAGGAAATAAAGAACTAACAAATATTATTTCATTATCTTCCAAAACTTTTTTAAACCTTACATAAACTTCACCATCAGGAAACTTTTTAAAAAAATAATTATACAAATTAAAATTTTTTAATTTTGCCAACTCAAATGCAAGCTTATTACCCTCTTTACTCAAAACTATCATAATTTTATGTTAGTAATAAAAATCTTATCAATTAATAAACTTTAGAAAAGCCCCCGTCGTCTAGCCCGGACAAGGA
>JANXEB010000102.1 GCA_025058985.1 Candidatus Aenigmatarchaeota archaeon | reverse complement strand
GTTGGTCGGGCGTTCAAATCGCCCCGGGCCCATTAATATTTTAGAAGATTTGATATTTTCTAATCTTAATTAAAGAAATAAAAATTTGTTATTTTTCATTAATAATAATTATATGTATAGACTTTTAGAAAAGGCCATCTTAATCCAATTACTAAATTTTTTAGTAAAACTCCATCTTCGTTATAGAAATTTATGGTAACAGAATAATCTACTAATACTATACCTATACTTTCTCGACGGAAACATATCATTAATTCTCCATTATTTCTATACAATTTCATGGATAATCTAACCGTAAATAATTTATAGTTTATTATTACTATTAAGTATTGGCAAGCATAGCTCTCATAAATGAAAAATTTTATAAGAATCGTGAAGATATTATGAAGAAAAATTAAACTTTGTTTTAATAAATTAGTTTATGAAGATCCATACAATTTACAAAATTCTATTAAACCACTTTGGCAAACAATTCTGGTGGCCAGCAGAAACTAAATTCGAAATCATAACAGGCGCTATCCTTACCCAACAAACCTCTTGGAAAAATGTAGAGATAGCTATAAGACGTTTAAAAATACACAAAAAACTAACTCCTAAAGCTATTTACGAAATTCCGCTTCCAGAACTCGAAGAGATAATAAAACCTTCGGGTTTTTATAAAATAAAGGCAAGGAGATTAAAAAATTTTGTAAATTTTTTGTTTGAAAACTATGATGGAGATTTAAACAAATTATCATCTCTAGATGAAAGCTTGTTAAGAAAACAACTCTTATCTGTTAACGGAATAGGTAAAGAAACCGCTGATGCTATTATGCTTTATGCCTTCGATAAACTTAGCTTTGTGGTAGATGGTTACACTATCAGAATATTTAGCCGCCTCGGGTTGATAAACGAAATTGGCTATGAAAGAGTTAAAAGGATATTTGAAACAAATTTACCGAAAAATGTAGAAATTTACAAGGAATACCACGCTTTGATTGTAGAATTAGGGAAAAATTTTTGTAGAAAAATACCAAAATGTTTATATTGTCCTTTGAAAAAGAGGTGTAAGTATGCTAATAATTACGACGCTACCAAAAAAATCGGCAAAAAGAATTAAATCTATGGTGTTAGAGAAAAAACTTGCTGGCTGTGTGTTAGAAATAAAAAGTGAAAGTATTTTTCTATGGAATAATAGCATAGAAAAAGCAAACGAAGTTTTGTTAATCTTTAAAACTCTTCCTGAAATGTCAGAGCAGCTAAAAGAATTTCTAAAAGAAAACCACCCTTACAGCATTCCATTCATAGCACAAGTGCCAATAAAAATCAACAAAGAATATCTAAGATGGCTTGAAGAAATAAATAAAAATTAGTTTTTACTTTAATTTTTTGATGCATGAAAGCATAGTTGTTGCCTCTGATGTTATAGTGAGAAATAACGATAAAATTCTGATAGTTAAAAGGGGGAAGCAACCATATAAAGGGATGTTTTGTTTACCTGGAGGTCGACATGAAAAGGGAGAAACGATAGAAGAAACAGCATTAAGAGAAGTTAGAGAAGAGGCTTGTATAGAAATAGAATTAAAAGAAATACTAGGCGTATATTCTTCAACTGATAGAGATCCCCGTTTTCATGCATTAACCGTAGTTTTTATAGCAAATTTAACGA
>JANXEB010000081.1 GCA_025058985.1 Candidatus Aenigmatarchaeota archaeon | reverse complement strand
TCTTTAGTTATTTTTTCGTTTTCATCATAGTAGAATAAGCCAGATTTGTCACCTTTTATACCATAAGCTAGATATAAACCAGCATTAAACCATTGTGGTGAGTTTGGAGCAGCTATTTGAAATATTAGAGTATAGGCAACTTCTGCTTCAAAAGCATTAGCATCTTCTTCACTCTCAAACATTTTATTAATTTCTCCATAATAACGCCAAAATTTAACTAATCTTTTAACGACTTGTTTTAAAGAATTTTCTTTCACATCACCCTTTCTAAAATATTTTTGAGCTAGTATATCAGTAGCTGTTTGAGTCCAAAATTCAGGAACTTCAACATCTTTCATTTCAAAAATAACATTTCCACTGGTATCTTTTATGATACTTTTTCTCTTTACCCATTTTACATAATTGAAAACATCTTCAGTTTTTTCTCCAACCTTAGTAAAGAATCTCGGTATCTTCAAACCGTTTTTTGTAGCTAAAATTTCTATTTCGCCATCCATACAATTTTTTATATTTTTCAATTTAAATTGTTTTGTATATACTAATCTATATTTTTTACTATTTTATTTGCTTCAATGTTTTTATTCCTAGAACTTCAAAGTATTGTATTTCTTTACCTGGTTCCAGTTTGTCTTTTAGTTCTTCTGGTATTTCTAGTTCAAAAGTTGAAAAATCTTGTAGATCCATTAGTTGTGCTTTGTTTTCGATAATATATAATACTTGTGCATTTTTCTTTAATATTATTGGAACTTCAACTTCTTCGGTAGAAGGTGCCACTATACTTCTTCTTCTATCATCAAGTAAACCAATCGCTTCTATTCTTACTTTTGATGCTCCATGTTTACCACTAGTAGATATTTGAACTTTTTCAACTCTACATGGAGCACCATCTATTATAACAAAACTATTTGGCTTTAGATTTTTAATTTCTGTTTTTGTTTTTTCTGTCATATTAGCGCTAGAATTATTTCTATTACAGCAATTAAAATAGCAAAAATTATTACATGAATTGGTTCGAGCTTTATTTTACTTTTTTCTTCTTCCGGATATCTAACTAAACCACCAATGCCGCTTGGTATATAAACCTTATCTTTTTTTGCCATAATGATATTATGAGGGTTAAATTTTTAATATTAAAAGAAATTGGATTAAAAGAAGAAATGATAAAATATATTCATTCATATCAAAAAGTTGGTGATATTGTTCTTGTTAAAATTAGTAAAGAATTGGAAAATTATAAGTACAAAATAGGAGAATTTTTATTAGAAAAAATACCAAAAACAAAAACTGTTTGCAGAATTCTTGGAATAGAAGGTAAAAAAAGAGTTCCTAGAATAGAAATCTTAGCTGGAAATGGAACAGAAACTATTCATAAAGAGAACAAATGTATTTTTAAGTTAGATATTTCTAAGGTAATGTTTTCTAAGGGAAATTTGTTTGAAAGAAGAAGATTAATAGAGTATGTTAAGAACGGTGAAAAAATAATAGATTTATGTTGTGGTATTGGTTATTTTTCAATACCTATAGCTAAGTTTAGGGACGTGACAATAGTTTGTATAGATATAAATAAAGACGCAATAAAATATTTGCTAGAAAATATAAAGTTAAATAAACTAAAAAATGTATTTCCAGTAATAGGAGATTCTTTAAAAATAATAAAAGAAAAAAATGTTTTTGATAGAGTTATAATTGGTTGCTTTTTCGATTCTTTCAAATTTTTAAATATTGCTAAAAAAATTGGTAAAGAAGTAACTTTTCACACTTTAATGAAAAAAGAAGATGTTGAAAATTTTTTAAAAACTTATAATGTCATAAGATATAGAAAAGTTAAGAGCTATGCTCCACATATTTATCATTATGTTTTTGATATTAAATTTTAGAAGCGCCAGTCATCTAATGGTAGGATACAAGCTTCCCAAGCTTGGTGTCCGGGTTCAAATCCCGGCTGGCGCATGATTTTTTAGAATGGCCATGATTAAAAATAAAAAAGAAATAGAATTTATTAAGAAATCCGCTAAAATAGCAAGTTCTTGCATTCCTTTAATAAAGAAGCTTTTGAAAAAGAAAAAAATTACTGAAAGAGAAATAGCTTTAGCTATAAGAAGAAAAATTTATTCACAAGGTGCTAAGCTCGCTTTTAATACTATTGTTGCATGTGGTAAAAGATCTGCTATGATTCATCCTAAGCCAAGAGTTACTAATAGACTAGTTAGTGGTTTAGGTTATGTAGATTTTGGAGCTTCATACAAGGGATATAAAACAGATATGACAATACCTTTCATAAAAGGAAATATTAGTAAAAAAGAAGAGAAAATTGTTTATACTGTTGTTAAAGCTTATGAACTGGCTATAAAATCTATTAAAATAAATCTTCCTTGCTTTAAACTTTTTGAAAAAGTCAACAATTTTTTAAGAAAACATGGTTTTTATTTACAACATTCTCTAGGTCATGGAGTTGGTATGAAAATACATGAACTACCAATTATTGGTACTCCAAAAAGAAAATTTAGTAAAAAGAGAAAAATAATTAAATTTCAAAAAAATATGGTTTTTACTATAGAGCCAGCTATTTACGTTAAAGAGTTAGGAGGATGTAGATTGGAAAATACTTTTCTTTTAACTGATAAAGGTTTAATAAGTTTAACAAAAGCAAGATTGATAAAAGTTTAAATTACAATTTAAAACTTATAGCTATTAATGAATTTTATGAAAAGACCGAAATCTAAAAAACCTAGAAAGCAAAGGAAGTTCATTTATAATGCCCCCTGGCATTTGAGAAGGAAAATGATGGCAGCAACTTTATCTAAGGAGCTAAGAGCTCAATTAAAGAGAAGAAGTATACCTATAAGAAAAGGGGATGAAGTTGAAATAATGAGGGGAGAATTTAAAGGAGTTAAAGGAAAGGTTATTAAATGCGATTATAAAAATTATAAAATATATATAGAAAATGTTAAAAGAAAGAAAAGTACTGGAGCAGAATACTTAGTTCCTATACATCCATCAAAAGTAAAAATAATAAATTTAAACCTTTCTGATAAGAAAAGATTATGGTTAGAAAGTTAAAATCTTACTTAGCTCCATGGTTTTGGAGAATACCAAAAAAAGAGCAGCATTGGGTATATAGTCCCTCACCTGGACCACATAAAAAGTTTGAATGTATTCCATTAGCAATAATTCTAAGAAATATTTTAAAAATTGTCGATACAGGTAAAGAAGCAGAAACTGTTGTTAAAAAAGGAGAAGTAAAAATTGATGGAAGAGTCGTGAAAGATTTTAGATATCCAGTTGGTTTGTTTGATACAATAATTATTGAAAAAATAGAAAAATATTATAGGGTAGTTCCTTTCAAAGGTGGTTTAACTGTTAAAGAAATTGGTAAAGAAGAAAGTAATTTAAAGATTTGTAAAGTAGTTAATAGGACTGTTGTTAAAAATGGAAATATACAGCTAAATCTTCATGATGGTAAAAACATAATTTATAACGAAAAGGTTAATACACAATCCTCTTTATTATTAGAACTACCAACTCTAAGAATTTTAGATGTTATAAATTTAGACGTTGGAAACTATGTTGTTTCAATAGCAGGAAATCATGGAATTATAAAAAATTATGATAAAAAAACAAAAATCGTTTATTTCTCTAGAGATGGAGAAAGTTTTTCAACTAGTGTTAAATATGTTTACGTAGTTGGTAGAGAAAAACCTTTAATAACAATATGATGAGAGAAATAAAAATTGATAAAGTTGTTTTGAATTTTGGTTGTGGTGGAGATTTAAATGAAATCGAAAGAGCAAAAAAACTGGTAGAATATTTAACTGGAAGAAAAGCTGTTACTACTTTATCTAGAAAGAGAAGTACTTTCGGCATAGCTAGAAATAAATCAGTTGGAGTAAAAGTTACTTTAAGAAAAAAAGAAGCTGAAGATTTTTTAAAAAAAGCATTTACTGCTGTTAATAATACTTTGAGTAGAAATCAAATTAACGATGGTTATTTTTCTTTTGGTGTTAAGGAATATATTGATATTGCAGGAATTAAATATAGACACGATATAGGAATGTTGGGATTTGATGTTTGTGTTAATTTAAAAAGACCAGGTTATAGAGTAAAGCTTAGAAAGATTAAAAGAAGTAAAATAGGAAAGAATCATTTGATAACTAAAGAAGAAACTATAAATTTTTTAAAAACAAAATTTAATATAAATGTTGAATGAAAATCTAAATGAAAGAATGATGTTTCTTGCAGATGTTGCACAAATAGCTTCTTCAAGAGCTAATAACATAAAGGATTTTGAAAATGTTTTTATTAAAATAACTACACTTTTTTACTCCATAGAAGATTTTTTTGAAGTAGACGATTTTGATATATTAAGTATATTAGGTAGTGTTGGTCAATGAGAGGGTATAAATTTGGAAAAGGAGTAATTTCTTGTAGAATTTGTGGTAGGCATGATGGTGTTATAAGGAAATACAATTTATATTATTGTAGGCAGTGTTTTAGGAGTGTAGCAAAAAGCTTAGGTTTTAAAAAGTATAATTGAAGTTATCAAAATTTTGTCCAATTTGTGGGAAAGAAGTTAAAAAGTTATATGAAAATTTATGTAAAGATTGTTTTAAAGAAAAATACAAAGATGCTATAAAATTAGAAAGTACTGAAGTTCATATAAAAAATTGTGTTATTTGTAATTCTTACTTTTTTGGAGATAAAAAGGAGAGATTAAATTCAATAGAGCTGGCTATGAAAGAATTTTTAAACAATCTTAAAGAAAAATTTGATAGTGCTGAGATAATTGAAGAAGGTAATAAAGTTTTATGTGCTGTTTCTAAAAACTTTGGAAATATAAAAATATCAAAGACGTTTGAGTTAAAAATAAAGATAAAGAAAATAAAGTGTGAAAAATGTGTTAAGATTATGTTGGGGAAAAGTAGTGCTACATTGCAGTTAAGATCTGAGAAATGGAATGAGATATTAAATTTTATAAATAAAGTAAGTGAAAATAGAATAAGTGATTTTTGCTATATAACTCAATATTATCAAAATGGTTTTGATATGAACTTTAGTTCCGAAAAATTTTTGTTTGAAATATCTAATTTGTTGATAAAGAATTTTAAATTGAAAAGAAAATTAACAAAAAAACTTGTTGGTTTTAAAGGTGGTAAGAAAATATTTAGAACAACAATACTTTTGACAGAGTAGTATTGGCCCGGCTCGGGATTTGAACCCGACCTTCAGGCTCCACAGGCCTGCGCGCTAACCAGGCTACGCTAACCGGGCCATAAAATATAAATATAATAATTTTAATTATGAAAGCTGTGTATAAAGAACTTTTAGTCGGAATAGTGTTAATAGTAGTTTCATTGCTTTGGATTTTGTATGGTAGTAGCATGTTTATAGGAGTAAACTGGGTTTACCACTTCATAATAACTGCTAATGCAGTAATACCTGTAGTAGCAATTCTAATAGGAGCACTTCTAATATGGTTAGCTTACGACGAATGGAAGATTGAGAAAGAATTAAAAGCAGAAGAAGAAAAATTAGCAAAAGAAAAAAGAAGAGCAAGAAAAAAATAATTTAAATACTTTTCCATTTTTTTATTTATGGCAATTGATACTCTTAGTAAAAAAATTAAACTTGCTAGGTTAGGTAAAATAAAAGATGCTCCTAGATGGGCAGATATTAAGAAATTTGGTTTAAAAAGAGCTAGAAGGAGAAGAATAATAATTGCTAAGGAAACAAACTGGAGAAGAACAAGGTTTAAAATATAATGGAGGAAAAGATTGTTACTATAAATTTAAAGAAAAAGGTTTTGAAAGATCCAAAATGGAAAAGAAAAAAGATAATAATTAATGAGATTAAAAAGCTATTTTCTAAGAAGGGAGAAGAAATTAAAATAGATAATAAGTTAAACGAATATATTTGGAGAACCGGTAATACGAAGTTAAGAATATTAGTTAAGAAAGAAGATAAGAAAATAACTTTATCTTGTTGATAA
>JANXEB010000065.1 GCA_025058985.1 Candidatus Aenigmatarchaeota archaeon | reverse complement strand
ACTTTATATTCAGTTCCACTAAAAACATCTCTTAGTGTAGCTTTACATGATGGTGAAGCACCACCTCTAACGTCCAGACTTACTACTTTTAGCATGCGTGGGAATTGTGGCGAAACAGCAAATAGATATTCATTCAATTTTGCACCAACTCCTTCAACGACATGTATTAAGTTACCTGCAGAATCTGCTAGTTTTTCACCAGTAGTATCGTAGTAGCTCCATACAACATTACCACTTTTTCCATACTTGTCTGTAAATGAAACTGTGTAATATGTTGTTCCACCTGGTGATACTGTTATGGTATCAGTGTTGCCCAAAACAGGACCATTATAAGCTACTTTTACTCCAAATACTGGATCGACCCAAACAGCTTTTTCTTTTATATAATCTACTGCTGGAGATGCTGAATAGGCATCAAAGTATATATCTAATTTACTCAAACTCTGTGGAGATGCTGAAATAGCAACTCTAGTACCTTGTACTTCTACTTCATTACCAGCAGGACCTCTTCTAATAGGTTGTCCGTTTTCAAATACATATCTATCTCCACCTATTGATACAACTACTGAACCTGTTTCTACAGGTACTTTATAGTAGAATACATCTTTTACATAAACAGAAACACCTGCAAAATCATAGGTGTTTCCTTCTACTACTTCTTTTGTAACTCTACCAACTCTTAGTATAGCTTTGCTATGATCAATAATACCAACAACTTCTACTTTATATGTTTTATCACCAACTACTACATCAGCAGTTTCACCAGCTTTTACTTCTGTTTCGCCAGCTAATCCAAACAAAACTAACTTACTGGAATCTGTCTCACTAGATATTGTAAATGATTTACCAAATAGTTTTAATTCTCTTCCTACTGCTTTAGATGTATTAAATGTCTTTGTAAACGTAACCCATAGATTTACTAAATATGCACCAGAACTAGGACTAGTACCAAGTTCAACTAAATATACAGGATCTTTCATTCCTGCAGCAACATCCGGCTGTTTATATTTTATCATTTTACCACCTACTGATAAGTATTGAGAATATTCATATGATATTCCATCCATATCTTCTGTTTTCCCACTTCCTAAGAATTCTAGATCAGTACCAGTTAATGTAGATTTTATTTTGTTTATTCTATCTTCTAAATATAATTTGCTATCTGGTGTATCTAAACTTACTCCACCAGTAACTGTTGCAAATCCTTCTACACCTCTTAGTTCCACTTCCTTAGTTGATAGTTGTGCTAAGTTGAAAGCCATATCAATTGCTCCTACTACATCAGTTACTTTTGCAGCTTCTCCTACTATTACTAAAGGTAATGAATCAAAGAATGCTGGATAGTCTTTTAATACTGGTAAAGCTAAACCGCTAGCTATCAATTGGAGGGTTAACACCAAAGCTCCAATTTGTCTTTTTATATCTGTCATATTTTATTTTTTCTAAATATACATAACACTGATTCATATTCATCCCCCTCTATTACAGGTCTCCTCAATGCTTGGGACATGTATAATTTTTAGTTTTTTTATATATAAATCTTTCCTGAAACTGTTTATAGTGATAAAATAAAATAAAAAATTAGTAATTTTAAAAGTTTATAAATTAATTTTGGATAATTTAAAAGTTTATAAATTAATTTTGGATAATTTAATCTAATAGAAATTATTTTTAAGCAATTTTATACTAAACAAAAGTTGTGATACTTAGGAATTTAAAGAGTAAAACAAAATACTTATTATGGAATGTTTACTAAGATATGTTTTCATATTTGAAGTTGGTGATGAAATAGAAATAAATAAAATAGAAAAAATACTAAATAAAGCAGCACAAATACTCGAGATAAAGTTTGAAAAATTTATTCCTACGCATTTTAAAGTAGGAACAAATTTTTTAAAAACTTTTATAGGGAAAATTAAACACGGTGAATTTGAGTTAGATGTATCAGCTAAGATTTTTGATATGGGAAATATAATAATTTCCATAGATCTTAAAAGAGATATTAAAAACTTAGACGAAATAACAGAAATTATAAAAAAAGTGGATTTTGAAAAAATTGCTAGAGACATTAACAATAGAATTCGTAGAAGTATAATAGATAGCATAATAAACCCAAAAAAAGACTCAGAGTATGAGGAGTATTTTATGGTATTTTTAAAATATGAAAAAGATGTAGAGGAGTTTATAAAGGCTAATAAGAATAAAATAGCTAGCATATTAGAACTTGATGAGGATATATCGGAAAAAACAGTTCAAGATATCTTAAAAAATTCTATAAGCTATTATAAAAATGAACATATAATAGTATCTTGGTCTGGTGCTTTTTTAATAAATGTAGATAATATAGAGGAGATATCTTATATTTTTGAAATAGCTAATTTACAACAGTTAGTGTTAAGATGTTACGACTATGAACTAGATAAAGTTTTTAAAGAAGTTGTTAAAAAAATTAAGGTAAAATGGTATAATGCTTTATTTGGCAATATATACGAAAAAGTTAGAAAAATAATCGAAGAGAGAATAGAAATTCAAGAAACAGTTGAAAGTACTATGAACCTAGGTAAGTTTTTTGGAGATTGGTATTATGCCAAAGTTTACGAACTTATTTATAAGGAACTACATATAGAAGAATGGAGAAATAATTTGTTTAGAAAGATTGATTATATAGAAGAATTTTATAAAAGCATGGATTCTAGAATAAATTCAACAAGAACACTATTTATAGAATTGGGGATTCTTATAATTTTTATCCTAGATATATTTTTTTATTTTTTTATCGTAAAATAATGATAGAAAAGCTAAGTAAAATAGAGAAAGAAATAATAAAATATCTAAAAAATTGGAAGAGTATAGAGGAGATAGAATTGGAGAGTGGGAAAAATCAAGGACTAATAAATAGGGCGCTTTTTTTCTTAGAAAATAAGGGACTATTAGAAAAGAAAATAGAAAAAGTAACTAAAATAAAATTAACAAATAAGGGAGAAGAATGTCTAAAAAAAGGTTTTCCAGAAGAAATACTCTTTTCGCTTATAAAGGAGAAAGTATCTTTGATGTTTAAAGAAATTCCAAAAAATTTGTCGATGGGATTGAAGTATTTAAAAGATTTAGATTTAATAGAAATAGAAGATGATAAAATAAAAATTAAGAGAGATTTTGATTTCAAAAATTATTTAATAAGAAAAGAAAATCTTAGCAAAGAAGAACTTGAATTAGCTAAGAAAAGAGGTTTGATTAAAGAAGTTGAATTAGAGAAAAAATTTTATAAGTTAAATGAAATGGGATTGAAACTACTTTCCCACTTATTAGAAAAAGAAGAAGATTTAATAGATAATTTAACTCACGAAATAATAATTCAAAGAAAATGGATTGGAAAAAAGTTTAGAGAATATGATGTTTTATCAAAAGTTCCAAAAATAACTTTTGGTAAAAGGTGTTTATTGAATGAAGTAGCTAAGCAAATAAGAGAAGTTTGGATTTCAATGGGTTTTGAGGAAATGGTGGGAGATTGGGTTACAACGTCTTTATTTAATTTTGATGTAATGTTTTTTAGTCAAGATCATCCTGATAGAGAATTAATGGGAACATATTATTTAGAAATTGATGAAGGTGAAATAGATGAAAGACTTGTTAAAGAAATTAAGAAGATATATAAAAAATATAAAAAAGAGGATTTGAGAGAAGAAGAAACAAAAAAGCTTATATTAAGAACTCATACAACAGCTATTTCATTTCAATATTTGTATAGAAATATTTTTGATAAGTTAAAAGTAGGGAAAAAATTAAAAATACCGGGTAAATATTTCTGCATAGGAAGAGTTTTTAGAGTTGATGTTTTTGACTATAAACATTTGCCAGAGTTTCATCAAATAGAAGGTTTTGTAATAGATAAAAATTTGTCTTTTAAAGATCTGTTATACTATTTAAAAACTTTTTATGAAAAAATGGGAATAGAGAAAATTAAATTTAAGCCTGTTTATAATCCTTATACAGAACCGAGTGCAGAAATATTTGCTTGGTTACCAAATAGAAATGATTGGTTTGAAGTTGGTAATTCTGGAATTTTTAGAAGAGAGTGTTTAGATCCATTAGGAATAAAAGAAAATATAATAGCGTGGGGTTTAGCTTTAGAAAGAATAGCAATGTTACTTTATGATATAAACGATATTAGATTTTTACATGGAAGTCAAATGAAAATATGGTAGTTTTGGAAACAAAATTATCTTTAATAAAAAAATTGATTGGAGAAGACATAGATTTAAAAAATTTACTATTTGATTTTGGTTATGAAATTGAGCAAGAAGAAGATAATTTGAAGATAGAAATTAGTCCTGAAAGAATAGATTTATTAAGTACAAAGATATTAATAAAAAACATAAAATGTTGGATTGGAAAAAAAGAAAATCTTTATTTTAAAAGTTATGACTCGAACTACGAAGTTTTTGTTGATAAAAGTGTAAAAAATATTAGACCTTTTATAATAGCTTCTGTTGTAAAAAATTGCAATATAGATAGTTTGGAAAGTTTAATAAATTTACAAGAAAAATTAGCTAATAGATATGGAAGAAATAGGAAAAAAGCTTCTATAGGTTTATACAATTTTGATTTAATAAAATTTCCTATTTTTTACAAAGCTTTAGAACCAGAAAAAATAAAGTTTGTACCTTTAGAATTTGAAGAAGAATTAAATGGTAGAGAAATATTGGAAAAACATCCTAAAGGGATTGAATATGGTTATTTAATAAAAAGTTTTGATAAATATCCAGTTTTAATAGACTCTAATAATAAGTTTTTAAGCATGCCTCCTATAATAAACAGTAATGATTTGGGAAGAATTAGTGAAAAAACAAAAAATGTTTTTGTTGAAGTAAC
>JANXEB010000048.1 GCA_025058985.1 Candidatus Aenigmatarchaeota archaeon | reverse complement strand
TAATATTTCTGAAAAATATATACTTTTCGTTGGGAATAGAAAAAAGCACAAGAATATAGATGGACTACTAAAAGCATTTTACCTTTTAAGGGATAAGGTATCTCATAACCTCATAATTGTAGGGAAGGGAGACCGTGACTTTGATGAATACGACATGCTAACAGAGGAACTAAATTTAGAACATAGAGTTAAACACATAAAAGACGTTGATGATCTGACTTTAGCGAGTTTTTATAAGCATGCTGAATTATTCGTCATGCCATCTTTTTATGAAGGGTTTTGTCGTCCCACTTTTGAAGCAGTTCACTTTGGATGTCCTGCTATTTTTTCAGATATACCTATTTTTAGGGAACTTTGGGGCGAAGCTGGGTTATACTTTGACCCTTATAATCCGGGAGATATGGCTGAGAAGATTCTCATGGTTTTGGTAAACAGAGATTTTAGGGATAAACTTTTAGAGAAACAAAAAAGAGTTCTTGAAAACTTTACGGAAGACAAAATGGCTGAAAAATTTATTAAGGTAATAGAAGAAGTTTTGTCAACATGAAAGTTCTACACTTGGGTAAACTCTGTCCACCAAAAGAAGGAGGTATAGAGATATTCAGTTATGACTTACTTAAATATCTCAACTCGCAAGGAATTAGGGCAGATTTACTTTGCTTTGGAGAGGAAAATAGAGAAGACGAGTATCAAGGTTTTAAATACTACGAGTGTAAAGAACACATTAGAATCTCTTCAGCTCCTTTATCATACAACTTCGCTAAAAAGTTTTTTGAAATATACAAAAATTACGACTTAATTCATGTTCACTCACCTAATCCACTTGCAGAGTTTGTTTCTCTTTTTGTCAACAAGCCGTTGATTATCCATTGGCATTCTGATATTGTTAAACAAAAAATCCTATATAAATTTTATAGACCAATTCAGGTAGTGGTATTGAAAAAGGCGAAGAAAATAGTATGCACATCGCCTAATTATCTAGAGAGTTCTGCCCAGTTAAAAGGTTTTAAGGATAGAGCGGTAGTTGTTCCATCAGGTGTTGATACCAGAAAAATAACACTTTCCGAAGATCAAAAACTTGACTCGCTAAGGGAAAATTTCAAAGGCAAAAAGATAGTTCTTAGCATTGGAAGATTGGTGGAATACAAAGGATTTGAGTACTTAATATTGGCTGGTAAATATCTAAGGGAAAATGTGGTCATTGTTATTGCCGGGTGTGGTCCTCTTTATTCAAAGCTGACTGAACTTATAGAAAGTAACGGCCTTAGTGATAGAGTATTCCTTATAGGAAGAGTGGAGAATGTATATCAATGGATTAAGGAATGCGATATTTTTTGCCTGCCGTCAGTGTCAAGAAATGAAGCATTTGGTTTAGTGCTCGTTGAAGCTCTCTTCTTTGGGAAGCCTTTGGTCACTACCGCAGTTGAAGGTTCGGGAATGAATTTTGTAAATCTCAACGGTAAAACAGGATTAGTAGTTGCACCAAAAAATCCAAGAGCTTTGGCTGATGCTATAAATGAGATTTTGAGTGACAACGAGCTTTATTCAAGATTTTCTATAAATGCAAAGGAAAGATTTAAGGAATTTGATATTCAAAATGTAGGATGTAAAATTTTGAACCTGTATAATGAGGTTTTAAGCATAGATAAAAGATGAGACTATGTAGCACTATAACTATTTAATTTTTTGATGGTGTAGGAACATGGAACAAATTAAGAATTATCTTAAAAAATTAGTTGATACTAATTTAAACTATGGAAGACATATAATTAAGGAATTTGCAAATTTAATACAAGTTTATGAAAATGTATTAGATATAGGGGCAGGTATTGGCGAGGATTTAACAATATATAAAAAGACATGTGATGGCGCAAGTCTTTTTGCTCTGGATTTTGAAGAAAAGAATGTGAAGCAATTGTTAGAAAAGGGTATCTGCGCATATAAGATTGACATAGAAAGACAAAAATTTCCATTTAATGATGAGTTCTTCGATGTAATAAATGCAAATCAAATTTTGGAACATACAAAAGAGATTTTTTGGATATTACATGAGGTCAGTAGGGTTTTGAAGATAGGTGGTTACTTAGTAATAGGAGTTCCGAATTTGGCTAGCCTACATAATAGAATTCTTCTACTTCTGGGTAAACAACCGACGTGCATAAAGAATACATCAGCACATGTCAGAGGCTTTACCAAAGGCGATATTATTGAGCTTTTGAATATATTTGAAGGTGGTTACGATATCATAAAATTCAAAGGGAGTAATTTTTATCCTTTTCCCTCAAAAGTAGCAAACTTCTTATCAAGAATATTTCCAGAACTTTCTGTTAGCATATTTTTATCAGCAAAAAAGCGGAAAAAATATAGTGATGAGTACATAGAATATTTAAAGAAAAGCTTATTGGAGACAAATTTCCACATGGGGAATTCTGAAGTAGAAGGAGGTCCTAAATGCACATAAGAGCGAGAGCTCCGCTTAGGCTTGGGCTTGCGGGTGGTGGGACCGATGTAAGTCCTTACTGTGACCTTTACGGTGGTGCCGTTTTGAACGCTACAATTTCTATGTATGCTTACGCTACTATCGTGCCACGAGATGATGGA
>JANXEB010000010.1 GCA_025058985.1 Candidatus Aenigmatarchaeota archaeon | reverse complement strand
TTTATATAAACTGTTTTCATTCCAAGTTTTTCAAAAGCTTCTCTCAATACAAAGTTTGAAACTAAAGTTTTACCAACACCGACATTTCCGTAAACAAAAGAATTAATTTTATTTTCTATATTTTCTGCAAGAACCCTAATTTCTTTTTCTCTGAACAATACAACATCTGGTAAAAAATTATGATCTAACCAATCACTACTTTTTAGAACCATAATTAAATATTGGATTGAAAGTTTTTTCTTCTCTAAGTGTTGAAAAATCTTTATCGCCATAATCATGTCCAGGAAAAATTTTTATATTATCATCAAGTTTTTCCAATTTTTTTATTGAATTTAACAAATCATTAAAGCTACCAGTTGGTAAATCAGTCCTACCAAAGCTTTTAACAAAAATAGTATCTCCTGTAAAAAGCATATCATCTATTAGCAAACAAATGCTATCGTTTGTATGACCTGGTGTATGAATAATTTTTATCTCAATATTACCAACCTTTAAAATATCACCATCTTTTACCTTTATATCACAATTAATCTTTGAATTTTCATGAGCAACTATTTTTGCTTTAGCTACTTTTACCAACTCCTCATTTCCTTTTATATGATCAAAATGCGAATGAGTGTTTATTATTAGTTTTAAAATAAGTTTTTCTTTTTCTATAACATCTAAAACTTTTTTAGAATCTGTCGGATCTATAACAAAAGCTTCCTTAGTTTTTTCATCAGCTATTATATACGTAAAATTTTTTAGTCTTCCTATAAGCAATCTATATAATTTCATAACTTAAATTACCTTTCGATACAAATAAATATGATGAAAATATTTGAAAGAAAAGTTTTGGAAGTAGTAAAAAATATAAAGAAGGGTAGTTTTAAAACGTATAAAGAAGTTGCTAAGTTAGCTGGGAAAGGTGTAACAACTAAAATGGTTACTAATATTTTGAATAAAAATAAACATAAAAACATTCCAATTCATAGAGTTGTTAAAAGCGATTACACAATAGGCAAATATCCTAGTTCTTGGAAAAAACTTGCTTTATTGCTAAAAGAAGGTGTAATAGCTGTTATGCCAACTGATACCATTTATGGTATATGTGGAAGTGCTTTGAATAAATTAACAGTTGAAAAAATCTATAAGATAAGAAAAAGATCGCCAAATAAACCAATGATAATATTGATTTCTAGACTTAAGGATCTAAAGGTTTTTGGAATAAACCCAACAAGAAGAGAGATTAATTTCTTAAAAAAAGTATGGCCTGGAAAAATTTCTGTAATACTCAATATAAAGAATAAAAACTCTATTAATAAGTTTAAATATCTACATAGAGGAACTAATTCACTTGCCTTTAGACTACCGAAACCAAAGTGGCTTAGAAATGTTTTAAAAATATCTGGACCAATAGTTGCACCTTCTGCTAATTGGGAAAGCTATACACCTGCAAAAAACATAAAAGAAGCTAAAAAATATTTTGGAAAAAAAGTTGTTTATTATAATGGAGGAAATAGAATAGGAGAGCCGTCTATACTAATAAGGATTTTAAGAATATAGATTGCGAAGCTATTCCTAGTATTTTATAAAATAATTTTAAGCAAATATATATAACAATAAAGACCATGTCTTCAGCTAGTTTGAGCATTAGTCCATAAATTTAACAAACAAACTTCAAAAACATGAAGACAAACATTGCCCCCAGTGGGATTTGAACCCACAACCACCTGGTCCGAAGCCAGGCGCTCTTCCTTTTTGAGCTATGGGGGCCACTGTTTTTCTTCTAGCTTTTTTCTCTTATTATAAACTCTTCCTATAATGAAAAGGAAATCAGATAACCTATTTAGATATACTATTATATTTTTATCTACCTCTTTGTTATTTTTAGCTAAAGCAACAAATCTTCTTTCAACTCTTCTACAAAGAGCTCTGCAATATTGTATCTTTCCTATTGGATAAATAAATTTTTTTATTTCTCTTATTTCTTTTTCAAATTCGTCAGCAGTTTTTTCTAAATAGCCTATATTCTCTCTATTAAAGTTTTTTTTCAAATGCAAACAACTTCCAATTTCAAAAATATGATTTTGAATATTTTCTAAAATTTTATCTAGGTCTTTAAATTCTAATTCTTCCCTAATAACTCCGATAAAGCTATTTAATTCATCTAACTCCCCCATGCATTCAACAATTAACTCGTCTTTATCAGCTAAACAGTTTCTTATGAATGTTTTTCCATTATCACCTTTATGAAAGCTCTTCATATGTTTCCTGCTTTTTTCTCAGCTTCCGATAATTCTTTTTCAATACCTATTTTTCTAGCAATTTCATAAGCTCTGTTCCTTAATGTAACATCTGTTATACCACAAATATTTGCTATTTCTCTCTGACTTCTTTTCTCTCCTAACAAAAGTGATGCTATGTAGATAGCTGCTCCAGCAATACCTCCTGGACCTTTACCTCTAGTTAACTCTTGTCCTTTTGCTTTCTTTAATATTTCAATCGCCTTAACAGTAACTTTATCACTTAAATTTAATTCAGAACAATATCTTGGAATATAATTAATAGGATCTGTTGGTAATATTCTTATACCAAGAGTTCTACAAACTTGTCTATATGCTTTGCTCAAATCCTTTCTTTCAACCCCACTAGCTTCTACTATTTCTTCCAAAGATCTGGGATTACCTAGCTGTTTTGAAACTGCAAAAACTAAAGCTGCTACTATAGCCTCTACACTTCTTCCTCTAATTAACCCTTCAGAAACTATTTTTTCATAATAACTAGCAACCATTTCGTGAACAGTTTTTGGTAATTGTAAAAATGAAACTAGCCTTTGTAGTTCATTCATAGCGAAACTTAAATTTCTTTCTTTACTTCTCAGTAATTTTTTATGCCACTTTGTTATTCTATAATATTGAGCTCTTTTCTTAGAAGGAACTTTGTAGAGTTCAGCTAAACCTTTACCAATTTCGGCAGAAATACCTTTATCATGTTTAACAACAGTTATTGGGGAACCACCTCTTGCTCTTCTATCTAATTGCTCTGCATCAAAAGCCCTCCACTCTTGCCCTAAATCTATTAATCCTTCTTCCAAAACTAAGCCGCACTTAGCACAAACTATTTCGCCCATTTTTTGATCTTCTATAAATGTAGTACTACCACACTCTTTACATACTTTTGTTTTTTCCACCATATAGTAATATTAGTATATAAAAATTTAAATACTTTTTTATCAAAAGTTATAATAAGCCACTATTGCTCGATAAGACTATATACCAAAATTTTTTAAATAAAAATAGAAAAATATCCCTACAAAAAATATCATTACTTCTCTCCATAAAATAGTATGAAAAAATTCAAAAACTTTTGGACCAAAAATTATGGCTAGTTTTATTAAAACTATTATTCTGATAAAGTTTACTAAAAAAACGAAAGAAATTAATAAAAAAAGTACTTTTAATTCATCCACTTTAAACTTTAACCTAAACTTATTCCTTACTAAGTGTGCGGAAAAGATTAAAGAAAAG
>JANXEB010000082.1 GCA_025058985.1 Candidatus Aenigmatarchaeota archaeon | reverse complement strand
TAAACTTAACAACATCTCATCTATCACTTTATCTTGGTAAATATAACTATGCTTATACTTTAAATAATTTTTTAAGGAACGAAGTACCTATAAGCAATGTTATTTATAGTTATGGCAGTGGGTTGGAATTTGTACCGTCTTCATTGGACGTTTCTGATTTAGTTAATGTAAATTTTGATGGGCTAAAAGAAAAAATAAAAGAAAATTTTATCAATAGAGATTTTGTTCTCATAGATTGTGCACCTGGATTTGGAAGAGAAGGTATGTTGGGTATTCTTTCTTGTGATGAAATATTATTTGTTTCAAATCCTAATTTTATTTCAATAGTAGATATAATAAAATGCTTAAAGATTTTGGAAACTCATCCTGTCATACCGTTGGGTTTAGTTTTGAATAGGGTTAAAAATAAAAAGTATGAAATGCTTGAAGAAGAAATAAAAACATTAACTGGTTTAAATATAATAGGAAAAATTCCCGAAGATGAAAATGTTGAAAAAAGTGTTAATCTGAGGATTCCTTTAGTTTTTTTAAATAAAAATTCTAAGGCAGCTAGAGAAATAATAAAAATTTCTGCTTTTATAGCTGGAGAAAAGTTTGAAGAAAAGGAAAATATATTAGAGAAAATTAAAAAAGCTTTCCTAAGAATTCTATAGTGAAAAAAGCAAGATTATTTGAAAAAGTTAACGAAAGTGTTGTTTGTAAAGCATGTGCGAGAAAATGCATTTTGTCTAAGGGTCAAATTGGTTTTTGTGGAGTAAGAAAGAATATAGGAGGAAATCTTTATTTACTCGTTTATGGAAAAGTTATTGCTTGTAATATAGATCCAATAGAGAAAAAACCAGTAATGCATTATATGCCTGGGTCAAGAATTTTTTCTATTGGAACTACTGGTTGTTCTTGGGCATGTGCCTATTGTTTAAATTTCGATATTAGTCAAAGAAGAGAAATTTCTGGAATAGAAATGTCTCCTAAAGAAATAGTAGAAGGTGCTATATCTAACAATTGTCAAGGAATAGCCTATACATATAACGAGCCATCAATTTTTATCGAGTTTGCTAGCGATGTTGGAAGAATTGCAAAGAAAAAAGGTTTAATAAATATTTTTGTTACTAATGGTTTTTATACAGAAGAAACAGTGAAAGAAGTTAAAAAATTCTTAAATTGTGCAACTATTGATATTAAAGGAAATGCTAATTTGGACTTTGTTAGAAAATATATATTAATTCAATCACCACAACCAATTTTCGATACTTTGTTACAATTAAAAAATAGTATTCATATAGAGGTAACTGATTTAATAATTCCAAAAATTGGTGATGATACTGAAGATTGCAAAAAACTTTGTAAATTTTTATTCGATAATTTTGGCCCAGATTTACCTTTACATTTTTTAAGATTTCATCCAGATTATAAGCTTTTGAACATTCCACAAACACCTATAGAAACTTTAGAAAAGCATCATAAAATAGCTAGAGAAATTGGATTTAACTACGTTTATATTGGTAATGTGTGGGGACATCCTTACGAAAATACATATTGTCCAGAGTGTAACAATGTAGTTATTGGAAGATTTGGTTTCTCAATAACATCCTGGAATTTGGATGATAAAAATAATTGTAAATTTTGCGGATATAAGATAAAAGTTTTTGGAAGACCTATAGAAAAACCTTAGAAACAAAACTTATAACATATTGAGAAGTAAAGAAAATCGATACATTTAAAATAGCTAAAATTGGAATGTATTTTATTCCAGCTTTTTCTCTCCCTTCTTTTAACAAACCTATTATCAGGCTACTAAAAAAAGACGTTATTAAACTTGTTGATAGAGCATAAATTTTTACAAAATCTACTGAAATGGTAGCGGTACCAAATCTAAGGAATTTAAATTGAGCAAATGCAGTTACTCCACCTTCTATTTTAACTTCCTTAGAAATAGTTTGTAAAGTATCTATTAAGTGGGTTGAAAAAGAGAAAAGCATGGGGGAAACTATACCAGTTGCAATAAAAATAAAGATAACATACATACCGACTTGTGAAGAAATTTCTTTTTTCATAGTCTTTAAATCTCTTATATCGTTAGCTGTTTGCTCTAAAAGTTTTGCTATTTCTCCACCTTTTTTAATTCCCTCTATGATTAAATTAACAGTTCTTTCTATTAACCTAGATTTTATTTTTTTTGTTAATTCTAATAAAGCTTCTTCAAAAGGTTTTCCAGCTATTGATTTGCTCGCTACGTTTCTTATCTCCTTTTCCAATATTCCGAATTCCGGTCTTGCTGAAAGAGCTAAAGCTTTATCTGGTGTTAAACCAGCTCTTATATTACTAGCCATTAGTTGAAGTAAGTCAGGTAAAACTTCTTCCGAAAACCTAGCTTTCTTATCCGCTATTAAGTTTAAAGTAACCAGTGTTAATAAAAATGAAACTAAAAACAATAAAGGTAAAATAATCAACGAAAATAAATTCTTTGTAAAAAACAAAGCTAGAATAGAAACAAAAAAAGATAAAAAAGAAGAAGAATTGAACAAAAGAACAAAAAATTTTTCAAACTCCGTTTCTATT
>JANXEB010000041.1 GCA_025058985.1 Candidatus Aenigmatarchaeota archaeon | reverse complement strand
TCTTTCCATAATTTTTGGAATTTTTTACTTTTTTGGAATTATAGATCTTGTTTTACTAATTTCAATAACAGCTATTGTATTTTTTCTTCAATGGATTATTTCACCTTACATTTCGGATATAGTTTTCAGACTTTTCTACGGTTTAAGATGGATATCAATAGATGAACTAAGAAGTAAAGATAATGAACTAGTAAGTTTCATAGAAAGTATTTGTGAGAAGAATAGAATAAAATTCCCGAAAATTGGTTTTATAGATGATGATAATCCACAAACTTTCGCTTATGGTTCTGCATCTTTCAATGCAAGAGTAGTTTTTACAAGAGGTATATTAACTTATCTAAATACTGAAGAAAGAAAAGCAGTTTTTGCTCATGAAATTGGACATATTGTTAATAAGGATTTCATAATCATGACGTTAGCAGCCTTTCTCTTAGCTATACTTTATCATATGTATCAAACTCTACTGAAGAATGGAAGAGAGACTAAAAATAGGAGAAAAGGTTCTTTTTATGTATTCTTTCTAGGAATTATCGCCTATATATTCTACTTAATTGGAAATTATCTACTATTATTTCTAAGTAGAGTAAGAGAATATACTGCTGATGAATTTGCTGCTAAGTCAATGAAAAACTCCAATCCTTTAGCAAGTGCTTTAATAAAGATATCTTATGGTATAATTTCAAATCCAGATGAAAAAAAGCAAATAGAGTTTATGAAGGGAATAAGAACCTTGGGGATAGTTGATTACTTCAACGCTCAACAAATAGGAGTTTCATACTATTTTCTTAAAAATTTAGATAACTCAGAGTTTCTTGAAAAAACATTTTTATTTGATTTAAAAAATCCTTGGGCTTTTATTATAGAATTGAGATCTTCACATCCCTTAACTGCAAAGAGAATCAAAAGATTAGATAAAATATACGATGTTTCATTTTTTGATATTAAAAAAATAGAAAGTTATAAAATAGATAAAAGCAAACTATATTCTAATTTCTTTAACGATATACTATTCTTAATTTTACCATATCTTTATATTGTCTTATATGTAATAATTCTCTTCCTGGATTTTATAGGTTTAGTAAAAATACCATTTTCACTATTCGAAAAAACAATATTATCTTTAATAGGAATGGGAATTGTATTATATTCAATAGTTTCTTATAGATATAGAAGCGGTGGATTCGAGAAGAAAAGTGTAGCAGATTTAATGTCAGATGTTTATGCATCTCCACTTAAAGGTAAGCCAGTAGAGTTAGAGGGCGAAATAATTGGCAGGGGAGTTCCAGGATTAATTTTTTCGGAGGATATGGTTTTTAGAGATAAAACAGGAATAATATATCTAAACTATGAAGGCATAGTACCTTTTCTGAGTAATTTGGTTTTTGCCTTTTTTAAATTAGATAATCTTATTGGAAAAAATGTTAAAATAAGAGGATGGTTCATAAGAGGTGGGAATGCAAGAATAGAGTTGGATGAGATAATAACTGAAGATGGAAAAAGAATTAGAAGTAGAGTTAGAATTTGGTTTATAATAAGTGGTATTTTCTTCTTTTTCATAATATTGTTTTTGTCAATTGTATATTATCTTGTTGATTTATTTATTAAGGTAATTAGAAGCTGATTAGAAGATTTGTAAATTTTAATTCACTTTCAATAGAAACTAAAAGCTGGGGGTGGGATTTGAACCCACGATTAACGCGCTCTGCAGGCGCGCGCCTTAGACCGGGCTCGGCCACCCCAGCTCATTTTAAAGGTTTATAATATAATTTATGATAAAAAAAGAAATAAGGATTGTTGGTGTAGATGATAGCTATTTTGAAAGAAATCAAGAAAAAGTTCTTGTTGTAGCAACTATATTTAGAGGAGGTTTATTCCTAGATGGTTTATTATCTACTTATGTTGAATTAGATGGTAAAGATGCAACAGAAAAGTTAACAAAAATGATAAACAATTCAAGGCATAAAAAACAAATAAAAGTTTTAATGTTAGATGGTATAACACTAGCTGGTTTTAATATAGTTGATATAAAAGAGCTTTATGAAAAAACTAATATACCAATAATAGTTATAAATAGAAAAATGCCAGATCTAGAAAAGGTTGAAAGAGCTTTAAGAAATTTTGAAGATTATGAAGAAAGAATGAAAAAAATAAAAAATGCTGGAGAAATTAAAAAATTTAAAAAATTATATTATCAAAAAATTGGTTTAAGCGATATCGAATGTCAAAAAATAATAGAAATTTCAACAACAAGAGGAGATATTCCAGAACCATTAAGAATAGCTCATATAATAGCTACTGGCATTGTAAGAGGAGAAAGCTATGGACGTGCTTAAAAAACTAAAAGAATTTAATAAAAAAGATTATAGTATAGTTGTTTATTTATTAATAACTTTAGCTATTTTTTATTTTTTAAAAATAAAGGATATAACAAATTATTGGATTGCTATAGGAATTCTTTTTTTAGCATATTTCTTTTCAAGAGATTCTTTGCATGAATATTTTATAGGAATAAATATCATAGTAATAACTCTATATTTTGTTTTTTCTTTAATACTTCAATCAAATCCACCAATAGTTGCTATAGTTAGTTGTTCAATGGCACATACAAATGAAAAAAGAATAGAAGACTTTCATTATAAATGGCTGGAAAAAAACCTTGGCTATAGTAGAGATTTTATAAATAGTTTTCCTTTAAGTAAAGGATTTTTGCCGGGTGATGTTGCAATAGTAAAAAAGGAAAATAAATATAAAATAGGGGATGTAATTGTTTTTATGAAAGAGGGAATGGCAGCACCAATAATACACAGAGTTATTAAAATAAATGAAGATAATAGTTATCAAACAAAAGGAGATAATAATAATGCTCAACTATCTTATGAAAAAAATATTAAAGAAAACGAAATAATAGGTAAAGTTATTTTTATAATTCCAAAAATAGGTTATATAAAATTAATATTTGCTAAATTATTTGGTATAAGAGGTGTTCAAATAGTTTGTTAGTATGAGGTTTTGCAAAAAATGCAATTCAGCTTTGAAGCCTGTAATAAAAAACAAAAAAACGATGTTTTATTGTAAAGTTTGTGATAAATACTATCAACTAGAAAAAGGTGAAAAAATAATGATGGAAGAAAAAGGTGAAAAAATTGGAGAAATAAAAGTTTTGGGTAAAGCAGATATAGAAAAGGATTTGCCAAAAACAAAAATAAATTGCCCAAATTGTAATAATGAAGAAGCATACTGGTGGACCCAACAAACTAGATCCATAGATGAACCACCTACTTTATTTTATAGATGTGTAAAATGTAAATATACTTGGAGAAGTTATGGCTGAATTAATTTTAAGGATATTAATTCATTAAAAATTCTTTTCAAAACATCTTGATAATATAGCTCACCTTTTTCTATTTTATCCATATCTTCCTCTAATTTTCTAGTTGTTTCTACTGATATCAAATTTTTATACTTATTTTCTAAAAAGTTCATAACTTTTTTTCCTAGGCTAGTTGGTATTATTTTTTCTTTAATTTTCATTACATATCTCTTTTCAAAAAGTTTGTTTATTATGTTAGAGTAAGTACTAGGTCTACCAATTCCCTCTTTTTTCATTTTTTCTATAATATCACCTTCTTTAAATAACCAAGCTAATGGAACTCTTCTCAAAGAACCTTCTAATATTTTATATTTTCCACTACTAATTCTTTCAAAAGTTTTTAAAAATGAAAAATTTAAAAATCCGCTATCAACTATTTCAACAACTCTTTCTAATTTTGAAGAATAGGAATTCAAACTTGCTTTTATTATTTGTTTTTTTATCAAAGCATTTTTACACTGACTTGCAATAAATCTTTTAAAAATTAAATCATATATCAAAAAATGTTTGTCTTCAAACCTTATTGGAAATCTTAATAATTTTAAATTTATTAATTGCTTTAGTTCAAAAGAGTCTATACTTTTAGTTGGTCTTATACATTCATGTGCACCTTCTTTATAATATTTTTTTGGCTCAAATATTTCTTTTAAATTTTTTTTCTCCAAATAATCTTTTGCTATTTTCATTCCAAGATCTGAAACAGTTGTAGAATCAGTTCTAATATAAGTTATCAAACCGCATTCAAACAAATCTTGAGCAATTCTCATAATTTCAGTAGAGCTAAAATTATATAGTTGGTTAGCATCTTTTAGTAAAGAGTTTGTTATATAAGGTGGTAATGGATTGATTTTTTCTTCAACTTCTTCCACTTCAACAAAAACTTCTTTATTTAGATCAATTTTTCTTTCTTTTATTTCAAAATCTATTTCTAACTCATTTTCTATTTTAACTCTAAGTATTTTCTTTTTTTTAGCATATTCCTTAGCATTTTCTATAATCCATTTTAATACAGGACTCTGTACTCTACCAGCAGATAAAGTTTTTTTATTGAATTCTTTTTGCAACATTTCACTAAGACTATATCCAACTAATCTATCTTCTATTCTTCTAACTAATTGACTTTCTACTAACTTTTCATCTAAATCAATTGGATTTTCTAAAGCTCTTAAAAAAGCATTTCTAGTAATTTCGTGAATTTCTAGTCTTTTTATATTATTATTGATTATATTTAAATGAGAAAATATATCGTAACAAATTTTTTCACCTTCGGAATCGAAATCTGTTGCTATAAAAATTTTATCATATTCTAAAGCCAATTCTTTTAAAGCCTCTATTATACTCTTTTTATTAAAAATCTCTTTTGAACCACAAAAAGGACAAAATTCTCCATCAACAAAACTTTCATTACATTTCGAGCACTTTTTTATAAAATCGTAAATAGGTAAAAAATTATTTTCTATTATTTTTATCCCATACAATCCACCTTCATTTTTTAGTTCTAGTAAATGTCCTTGTGTTGCTGCTACACAAGCTAAATATTTTCCAATTATAGTTTCAAAAAATACATTACCATTAAAAACTCTTTTTGCAGGAGTTCCGAAAAATCTAGAAATAGTTCTTGCTTTTGTTGGACTTTCTACTATTATTAAAGCAGTTTCAAAATATTCTTTTTCTATTTTTTCTTTTCTCCTAATTTTTTCTCTATCTTCATCTATTTTTTCAATAGTTTGTTTTAGTTTTTCTTCGCTTAGTTCTTTTATTTCAAAGTCATCTATGAAATAATTGAGTTTTTTTATTAAATCGTTAAAAGCTTTTTTCTCATCAACTATTAAAATAGATAGACCTTTTGTTATTCCACCAACAAATAGTCTAGAAGTTCTTCCAGAGCCTTGTATATAAGCTAATGGATCCGAAACCACTAGAAAAAAATCTTGTTCTTTTTTAATGAGAGAAGTTGTTTCGGATTTTTCAATTTTTTTTATAAAATCCTCATTAATTATAGTCTTTAAAAATTCTCCTATTTCATTCATTAAATTTTCATCAATGTATTTTTCATACAAATATTTTTTCATAGTATTTCTCAATATTTCTATAAATTTTTGAATTTTCGCTTTTTTATAATTATCTTCTATAAAAGGTAGGATGTTTGTTAATAAAGAAATTGTTTTTGTAGGAATTTTTTCGTAACTAAGTTTTATTTCCATTCTTGGAACGCCATAAAAAATTGCATATCTAATTCTTTCTGGTAAATCAATACCTCTAGCTAATGGACTTTTATAAGAACCAATTCCTATTAAAACATCTATTTCCCCCTTTTCAAATTTTTTCAATATATTTTTCTTTTTACTATCCAAGAATAATGCATTTATGTTATTTTCTCTTAAAATTTTCTCAACTTCTTTTCCAAATTCAACTCCTTTACTAATAGGTATAAAAATTAGTCCACCTGCTCCTAATTTTTTAACTATTTCAACTATATTTAAATTAAAAGCAAAATAGTCATCTATATTCCTAACAAATTCTGGTCTAAAACTAAAATCAAATCCAATAGCTTCTTTGAGCATTTTAAATCCTTTGCTTTTTCTT
>JANXEB010000026.1 GCA_025058985.1 Candidatus Aenigmatarchaeota archaeon | reverse complement strand
ATTTTGATAGGTTTTATTGCATTTTTTCCAGACATAGATTGGTTAATGGATAAGATTTGGTTTAAAGAAAATAGCTTATTTAAAAAGATTTGGTTCAAGATTTTTAAGAGCAAATCCATTCATAGAACATTTCTTCACAATATTTGGGTTTTAATAATTTTACTTATAGTTTTTGGATATTTTTCAAATTTTGATATGTTACTGATACTTGGAGTTTTCGTTGGTTATACTTCTCACTTATTTCTTGATTCTTTAACTGTGAGTGGGATTTATTGGTTTTGGCCTTACGGAGACGAGAAAATATTTAACACAAAAAAGTTTTACAAAAATGGAAATTTTGTTACAGGTAGTTTGAAAGAAAAAGTTTTGTTTACAATTTTCGTAGTTATAGGTGGTTTGTTATTTGGTTATGGATTTTACAAAATGCAAGAGATAACTACAGAAGATATTTTTCAACTTTTAATTTATGTAGTCATAATAGGTCTTATTGGAATTGTATTTATGTACAAACTAACACAAGCTATTTCAAGGGCAACTTCAAAAATACTTCTAAAATCAATTTAAAAAACCCAATAAAAAATGATTTTAATCTTTCTGAATTTTTTATGAAATTCCCAAATTTCTGGACGAAATCTATATCCCAGAAAAAACATGCCTAGAGAGAATACCCATGTTTGAAGAAATATACCCACTTTTGAACTATATATGTTTTTAACTAAACTTACCTAAATTTTAAGATAGCACAAATTAACATATGTGATATTTGTAGAAATTTATCACAACCCTATTACATTTATATATTAATAACTTTAGTGTTTAAATTTAAACAACATCTGAAACTAATAAAACAAATGAAATTTTGAGTAACAAGACTAAATCTCGTCTCTTACATATTTTTGTTAGATATAAGGAACTCGGGAATAAAATATATCTCGATGCTAACGAAGTTGAGAGGTTGACGTTTTATATATATATAGAGGAGATGGTGAATCTAAAAAATTGTTTCAATTGTTAACTAGCCTTTTTTTAATATATTTAAAGTCAACTTTACTAAAAATAAAATATGAAAATAGGTTGGAAATTGTTCTTAGTTCTGGTATTAGTAATTTTTGGGACTATTTTTCTTGGGGCATTTTTAAATCTTGAACCCAAGAGAATTTCAAATTTCTTAGTACCAATTGTTTTAATCTTAGTTTCTCTTATGAGCTTCTTTGAAGGATATGAAAAAAACAAAGAGAAGAAATCTCAACAAAAAACTAATAAAAAGGAATGATTTCTATCTTTGGACAAAAGTTTCCTATGGACTCTTGACATATCGCTATGACTTTGACAAACTTTCTTGCTTCCTTCAATAATTCTTTTACTTGAGGATAACGATGAGCTTCTTCAACCACAACAACGTAATTTTCAGGATACTTTTGGCTTAAAATTTGGTTATGATAAACAGGAAACAAACCTTTGGAAGCACTAACTTGTTTCGGCATTCTTATTCTACATGATTGTTTTAAGTCTGTTGTTATTGTTTGAACCTCAGGTAGAAAATCATATTCATCATGGCAATCAAAAACAATAAAAACATGTGAAGGATCATTTTGAATCAATTTTTTGATTGCAGTAGTTTTTCCTATCCCAACTTTCCCGATTAATTGTATGGGATTATCCGTTGAAAAAATGAATTTTTTTAGAGTTTCGATATCGTTTCTGTTGACTTTTGTTATTTCTTCACCCATTTTTAAGTCTGCTTCTATAAGCTCTCTTAACCTTTCTGAAGCTTTTCTATGGTATTTAGTTAGGAATTCCTTCCAAAGTTCACTACTAACTCTAAAATTTCTTATCTGTAGTGACATTGTAAATAATTCTGATGAAATGGCCTAAATATGCCACTTATTGTTTTAAATGTTTACACTTTATGAAAAGTCTACCCAACTTATTATTGCTTTGTTTATCGCAATTTTTACAAATTTTGATCTTTCTGTTTCTTTTCCACTTACAATCTTGATTACCTCACCATCTCTAAGATAGATGAAATCTTTACCCTTTCTATGCAATATTCCTTTGTAGACGTAATAACTTCCATCTTCCAAAAATTTCGTTGCTACCTTTATCATTGTACCTTGAAATTCATCGAAAAAATCTGGAATGTTTTGCTTTTGATTATTAACTCTCATTCCCATCCCCAAT
>JANXEB010000094.1 GCA_025058985.1 Candidatus Aenigmatarchaeota archaeon | reverse complement strand
AAATTTATATAAAAACTAAAAACCAAAACATCGGCTTTAAAGAATTTTATGAATACTGCATCAACAAAGAGCAAGAATTTCACCAAAAATATGTGGTGTATAAAGATTTGAGAGAAAGAGGGTATCTTGTTAAAACAGGTTTTAAATTTGGTGCCCACTTTAGGGTGTATGAAAGGGGTGTAAAACTAAAAAAAGGTCCGAAGGAGGCACATGAACACACAAGATTTGTTGTTCATGCAATAAGTGAAGAGGATAGATTTTCTTATCCTGAGTTAGCTAGAGCAGTTAGATTGGCTCAAAACATAAGGGCAAAAATGGTGTGGGCCGTTGTGGATAGCGAAAATGATGTCACTTATTATGAAATAGTAAGAGTAACGCCTTAACTCCATTTTAGCTTAAACCTCAATATAGCACCAATGCCACCAATGCCACTAAACTGTTGACCTAAATCATGCAAAGTAGAAATTATTTGCACCTTGCCTCCTTTTGCTTCTACTTCCTTAGCCAAATCTTCTACTTCTTTTGTCAATTTTTCTTCGGATATTAGTAGAATATCTATAGCATTTGCATCCTTAGCCATCTTGACGTTATCAAAACCAAAGACAGCAAAACCATCGTCTTTCTTTAGATGTATGAAAAAATCTTCTATAATTTTTGTTTCTTTCAAAAGTTGATTTTCCTCGCAAACTTTCTCCAAAAAACCAGACTTTATAATTTCATTTAAACCCGAAATTGTAGATGAAGAAGTAGAGCTTAAAACTATTTTTTTGTAAACTTCGGGTTTCTCCCTTATGATTTTTGCTATATGATCTTTCGCAAAACCTGGGCCGCACAAAATGATGTTTTTCATTTGTGGCGCAAAATTTAATATTTCCTCAGCTACTTTTTCATAGTATTCAAAAATCTTTTTTTCCTCATAAACCAAAGAAAACGGGTTTTTTATTTCAGAAATTATCTCAACTCTGTTGTTTTTCAGAACACCCAAAATTGATTGATCTGTATCTGCAGCGACGATCATTATGTTTGGTGTCCTTTTTTCAGCCTCTTTAAGTCTATTTATCTGATAGGTTTTCCATTCCTTTTTTGTAATGGTTAAATATTTTCCCGGCTTTACCTCTATAGAATGATATGCATCAAGTTGTACATTTTTTGGCGCCTCAACTATTCTTCCAGAAATTCTTAACTGAAATAAACCTGTTTGAAACTCTACCTTTTCTACTATAATTTTTATTAGCATGTATTTTTTACCAACTTTTTTTATTTCGCCTTCTCTTTCTAAAAATATAGTTCTAGGTGTCTTTGCTTTTACAAAATCGCCAACTTCTATAAAATTCTTCAAGTAAAACAAATCATCGTTGTTTTCAACCCTAATCTTTATTTTTTGCAATTTCTCCGAAATCTTTAAAATTTTCATACCAATAAAAGATATTAGTATAAAAAACAAAAAGATATTGTATATGCCTTTAAAGGGCCAAGCGAAAATAGACGAATTTATATGGGTATTTTTTACTGGAATGCTTACTATTATAATACTCTTATTCTTTTGGGGGACTCCTAGAGTGGGTGTTAACGAGACAGAAAATTTTACGCAAGCTCGAGAAATCTTCACTATAGGAACTTTTGATGAAGATGTGCCAAGAAGTATAAGAATAGGTGATTTTACCACAAGCCATACGGCTGGCTCGCAAACAATAGAAACACGAAAATATATTGAAGTGAGTAGAGGTTTGTTTGAAAACAAAAAATTTTCTTTTAGTGCTGAGATTGCTGATAATTTGGACAATGTTATAGATGGTTGGGTGGAGTTGTATGTTCTTGAGAGCGGCAACGGCAAAATAATAGTCAGGGTTAACGATGAAGTTGTTTATAGTCAAAAAGCAAATCCGGGTAAGATAAAAATACCAGTAGAAAGGAGTATATTAAAAAGTTATAACGTCATAGAAATTAGCTCTAGTATGCCTGGTTTGCAGTTTTGGTCAACAAATATTTACAATATAGAAAAAGTAGAATTTGGAATAAACATTTATGGCAACGTTATCAAAAGATATGATTTCCTGCTTTATGGAAGCGAATTGAAGAGTTTTTCAAGGGGTGAAGTAAAATTTAATGTAGAAGAAAGGGAAGGTACAGGAGATTTGATAATAAAAATAAATGGAAAGGAATTTTTCCGCGGTATACCTTCTGGAAGTTTTAGTAAAACATTTGAAATTTTTGATGTGGGTCTTGTAAATGGTGTAAACACAATAGAGTTTTATACTGAAAGAGATACAAGCTACAAGCTTGATGATGTGCAAATAATAATAACTCATAGAGAGCAAGCAACAAAGAGTAGGGCGTTTTCTTTCAAAATTACAGATGAAGATATGGAAAAACTTGAAAGAGGTAAAAAAGGTAGGATAAGTTTTACAATATTGGATACAGATTTTAATGGCAATCTAGCAATAAAAATTAAAGACGCTTCTGGTAAGGAAAATCAACTTGATTACATTTCATCTTATGCGATAGGGAAAAGTTTAAGCGTAAACTTTGGTCCAAATGATGTTAAGGTTGGAACGAATTATGTTATTTTTACTGTTATTGGGCATGGCAGATTTACTTTGAGCAACATGGAGGTTGTAATTTAAAAATCATACACCACAAATTAATCTTAGAAAACTCCTTCCACCTGTGGCTAAGCCTAGGATTGCTATTAGCATTTTTATAAAATTTGTAAATTCTCTATCTTCATTTTTATCTATAAGCTTCATGGAAAGGTAAACTATTAAAAATTTCACAAAAATGAATGAAAATGGAGTTTTTGTTATGCTTATTATTAATTTAGGTAAAACATGTTGTTCTACATAACCAAACCATTTTAGAGATACAGCAGTAGTGATAGAGTCAAAGACATGTAAACCTAAAACTATCTTGTTTTCTGTTGTTTCTTTTAGTTTCAAAAGAATTATTGTTGTTATTATTAGAAAAGGTAGCATATAAACTAGGGCTTTCAAATTTTTCACATTTAAAAAACCTATCAAAAATGAAAACAATATAAAACCGGATATGAACATAAATTTGTGGAATGGCAAGCCATATTTATTCTCTAAGAATTTTGAGAGTAGAAGATATGAGAGTATAAACAAAAATGAAATTAACCAAATAAAAGGTGTCATAAAAACATATCCTTTAACAATCTCCGCATCTCTTAAAACTCTTAAAACTATAAATGAAAGTATAAATGGGGCTATAGCCAGGCATAGTTTAAAATCCACTTTTATTTTCATTCTCTTGAAGATTTCAAAGGTCAGAACAGCAAATATTATGAAAATAAATGAGTAAGCTAATGTGTTTACCAGGTTGTATCCTTCTCCGTATTTTATAGGGTTTATAAAATACTCCTCAATGAATTGTTTTAACATGAAAATAATTTGTTAAAAAAATAAATAAATTCGAATAAATAATTTAGATTGTGCCAAAAGGACTTTTTATAAGTTTTGAAGGTATAGATTCTTCTGGAAAGAAGACGCAGGCAAATTTACTTGCAAAAAATTTGAGAGAAAAGGGTTATAAAGTTGAGGAGTTGAGCTTTCCAGCTTACAACACTTTGTTTGGCCGTTATGTGGCAGCTTTCTTAAGAGGTGAGTTTGGCAAGAAAGAGGATATGCCAGAAATAGCGGCTTTGCTTTTTGCTATAGACAGATATCAATTTAAAAATTTTATAAATAACTGCTTAAATGAAGGTAAGATAATTGTTTGCAATAGATATACTCAATCTGCTATGGCCTTCGAAGGTAGTTTGGTAAAAGATAAAAAAGAATTTATAAAATGGATAGAAAAGGTAGAGTCAAGATTACCACAACCAGATGTGATTATTTTTTTGGATGTGCCGGTGAATTATTCTTCACAACTTATAGAAATGAGAGAAAAAAAAGAATATTTGAGTGAAAGAAAAAAAGACATATTAGAAGAAGATTTAAATTTTCAAGAAAATGTGAGAAAAACATATTTAGAGCTAGCTTCTGACAAAAGATGGATAGTAATAAATTGTGTTAAAAATAAAAAATTGAAAACTATAGAAGAAATACACGAAGAAATAATCGAAAAAATCGACAAGATTTTAAAAGAAAAAATCAAATAATTAAACATGTGGCAAATTGTTTTAGGTGTAATTTTAATTTTTGTAGGATTGTTTTTTGCAACAAAAATAATAGGTGATATCTTCAAAATATTGCTTTTATTTTTATTGTTCTTTGCAGGTTTTTATCTCATTTTTGGACAAATACCTTATTCCGACAAATTTGGGCTGAAAAATATTTTTTCTATAAGCATAGAGAGTTGGGGCAGAGATAAAGATGGTAATTTGATTTTGGTAGTAAAGAATAGAGGTTTTTCAGAAGCAAAAAATCTTTCAGTGCGTGTTGATGGAAATGAAGTAAAGATATTAAATGGTGTTTCAAGTATAAAAAGTAGAAAAAGTGAAATATTGCAATTGGAATGGGATAAAAATTTTGATATTATAGTTCTTTCAAGTAATAGAGGTGAAGCAAAACTTTTAAACAAATAAACTCTTTAATTTTTGCCTTGTCAAATTTTGTAAAGTTTTGAAAATAATAAAAATTTCTCAAAAAAATTTCCCCAATCCATATTTTAAATCTTTTTCAGTATCTATTATCACAATTTTTTCATTCAACGGAAAACTGACATTGAATATAGGTATTCCATCTATCCAAACTTGTTTTTTACCCTTGTGCGAATGGCCGCAAACAACTAAATTGGGTCTAGTTGCCAATAGAACATCTTCCATTTTTTTGCTCCCTAACTCAGGATAAATGTTTGGATTTTCTCCCTCAAGAATTTTATAAGTTGGTGTGTAATGCAATAACAGTATTTTTATTTCCGACCTTATCTCCAACAATAACTTTTTTATCTTTTCAATTCTGCTAGCATACTCCTCTTCTATATTTGGTATATTTTTCGATTGCCAATAAGTTGGTCTGTCTAAACTGCCTTTGCTACCTACTATTCCAACATTTTTTTCACCAATATTTAACAAGATAGTCTCATCTTCGAGAAAAATCACCTGCCTATATTTTTCTTTAATTTTCTCTATATTTTCTTTACCAAATTCTGAATTGCCAAAACACGCAACTATAGGACAATTTATTTTGCCGAATAATGCATTTAGAATTTTCTGATATTCGTCTACGTTGCCTCTATCAACAACATCTCCTGCGAATAAAAATACGTCTGGCTTTACATGCATCATATCTGTTGCTTTAACAAAACTTTCATAGTATATTGGTGAATGAATATCGGAGGTCGCAGCTACTATCATTAAAATAAATTTTGTTTTAAAAACTAAAAATCTAATCGCAAAAGTTAAACAAAAATATCCTATTAAATTTTTGTGTTATGCAAATAATATAGATTATTAAGGGCCGGTAGATCAATGGTAGATCGCTGCCCTGGCGTGGCAGAGGCTCTGGGTTCAAATCCCAGCCGGTCCATCGTCTAGGATTTTTTTACATTAAATGTTTTGGGTTTGTAATAAATAATTTGCCGATTTGAAATCTATACATCTTTATTTTTATTGAATCCAGAATTTCGTTTTGATAAAAATGAGGCAATAAATTTCCACAAAAATCCATATAACCAAATTATTATCCATTTTAATTCTCCTGTAAATACTGTAAACTATATTCTTCAACTTTCATCTTCAGCCTTTCCAATCTTCTATTAATAGAACCGGGTTTTCTTTTAATCAATTAAAAATTTATAAACTTGTAAACGCTTCCTTTTCATAGGGACAGATCACATCCTCTATTAAAATAATATCTGGTTTTAGTACCTAATTTACAATTAAGGTTTCCCAAAACCGAAAAAGCAAAAT
>JANXEB010000066.1 GCA_025058985.1 Candidatus Aenigmatarchaeota archaeon | reverse complement strand
CTGGATTTTATACAAAAAGCTAGAAGAAACCTAAAAAGAATATGATTTTCTCAAATCAAAAATGATGTAAAAAAATTCTAAAATATTCCAGCTGCTAGCTATGTGAAAAGTACTCTTTTAACTTCATTCAATATCATTCACCAAATTTAAAAGTTGTAGAGAAGTTGATAATAAAATTTTTCCTAGTCTTACAAAAACAGCTAGAGTCAGAAAGTAAAAATTGAAAAACAAAAGCTATTTAATAAAAAATAAAGTTTTTTTTAAGTTAATAAAAACAATAGTATAATCTAATGGTAAAACTTCCTAAATAGGCAAATGAATATTTAAAAAGTTAAAGATGAAACTCAACAATATCTTTATCCATAAGTTTATAATTTTTACCAACTATCAGTATTTTATCATTTCTAAATATTTTAATAAATCTTGGCTCAGTTTTTAAGTTAATTTTTTCCATCAAATCTTTTATACAACTATCTTTTTTAATTCCGATATTAAATTCTATTTCTTTTTTTAAAGGTTTCTTAACAAAAACTTCTATTAAATCAAGTTCATTCCATATATCTTCTTTTATTTTTTCAATGTTAGAGAAATCATCTATTTGAATAATTTTTTTATTTAAATTATTAACTAAGTTTTTTAATTCGTTTTGTTTTTCAATGTCTTGTGTTTTCGAAAATAGAAAAATTATTAGATCTGAAGATTTTAAAATATAAGAATATTTTTCTAAGCAATAGTATGGAACTTCTGTAACTTGTATTTTAGCTCCTTTATAGTTGAGAATTCCATATTGTGGTGATATTGTTCTTGTTGTGGTATAGTTAGAGTTTGTTAATTTGTTTAAGAGAGTTGTTTTACCACTTTTTTCTATTCCAACTATTGAAACAATAAAGTCACCAACTTTTTCAAATTCTTTTACTCTATATGCTTTCTTAGATTTTTTTCTTTCTTTTTCTTCTCTCAGTTTTGCAATTCTTTTTCTTAAGTTTGCTATTAGATTTTCAGTTCCTTTGTGTTTAGGAGTTATTGATATGAGCTCTTCTAAAATTTTTATTTTTTCTTCTATTGTTTTAGCATTTTTTAGCTCAGCTTCTTTTACATAATATTCTTTTGGTAGATTTGTGGGCATTTTAATTTCTATATAATATTTCAGTTTTTAGTTTATTTTATGGAAAAATTCGATGTTTGTATTCCTACTTTAAATTCGGAAAAAACCTTAGAAAAATGTTTACAATCTATAGTTAAGATAATTCCGTATAGAAAAATTATAATAATTGATGGTTATAGCAAAGATAAAACAATAGAAATCGCAAAAAAATATAATTGTCAAATTTTAAGAAGTAAAAAAAGTTTAGGAGAAGTTAGAGAAATTTTGATGAACAAAGTAAAAACAAATTGGTTTTTCTTCATAGATGCTGATGTAGAAATAAATGAAAAATGGTTTAAAATATTGATAAATTCTAGAAATGAAAAATTAGGTGCTATTCATGGTTTTGCTTTAACATACGGAATTTTAGGATTTTTAAGAAAGATTTTATTGTTTTTAAAATTTAAGTTTAGAATAAAACAAAGGGGGTTTACTTCAAATACTTTATTGAGAAAAACTGCTGTTAAAGAAGTTAAATTACCAAAATTAAAAAGACTAGAAGATATTTTTTTACAAAAACATATTGAAAAAAATAAATATGAATGGAAATTTGCTTTAGCTTTTTGTAAACATATGAAAAAAGAAACACTAGTTTTAAAAGAAGCTTTAAGAGATTTGAAAGAATTATCAAAAAAAGAAGGTATTGTTAAAGCAGTTTTAAAAATTTAAAAAGCTTATTGTAAACTATAGCCACCATCTGCAACTATACACTGTCCCGTTATAAAGCTTGATTTATCGCTAGCAAGAAATACTACTATGTTAGCAATATCTTCTGGTCTACCCCATCTTCCTAGTGGAATAGCTTTTTTAATTTGCTCATACATTTCATTACCTAATACATTAGTACCAGGAGTTACTATGGGACCAGGTGCTATTGCATTTACGTTTATACCAAAATATGCTAGTTCTAAAGCTAAGGTTTTTGTAAAACCAATTATACCAGCTTTACTTGCTGAATAATGTACTAGATTTAAAAATCCAACTGTAACACCTGCTATAGAAGAAATGTTTATACATCACTGGTACAACAACTCTACTACAATTAAATACTCCTTTAAGATTTACACTCAAAACTTTATCCCAGTCTTTTTCTTCCATTTCTATAAAAGGTTTAAATGGATATATTCCTGCATTATTTACTAA
Source organism: Candidatus Aenigmatarchaeota archaeon (assembly GCA_025058985.1). Classification (GTDB taxonomy): domain Archaea; phylum Aenigmatarchaeota; class Aenigmatarchaeia; order CG10238-14; family SpSt-28; genus JANXEB01. The sequence continues at coordinate 276 of JANXEB010000066.1, read as the reverse complement.
AATATCAATTCTTCCAAACTTCTTTAATACTTCTTCAATCATTTTTCTACACTCATTACTATTTGAAACATCAACCTTTAAAGTAATTGCTTCTGCTTCTAAATTTTCTATTTCTTTTGCCAATGCTATTGCAATTCCTTTACATATTCCTTGACCAATATATAATTATCAATTTTTGATAAGTTTTTCTAAGAAGAGTGATTTTAATTAGGATACTTGAGCTAAAAAATGCCCCCGACGGGATTTGAACCCGTGTCCCAGCCTCGAGAGGGCTGT
>JANXEB010000098.1 GCA_025058985.1 Candidatus Aenigmatarchaeota archaeon | reverse complement strand
ATTGTGAAGAAATGTTCTATGAATGGATTTGCTCTTAAAAATCTTGAACCAAATCTTTTTAAATAAGCTATTTTCTTTAAACCAAATCTTATCCATTAACCAATCTATGTCTGGAAAAAATGCAATAAAACCTATCAAAATAACATACTGAAATGGCATACCCAAAGTAAAAAATAAAGAGGCTAAGAACAAACCAAATGCTAAATGTGTTTTCTTTTGCATAATCTAATTTCAACCTCTTCAGTTTTTTATTAGTTACTTAAAAATATTTAATACTCATTACCAATTTTAAAAATAAAAAATTTCAGCTAAAATATTTAGTTAGAATCACTAATATAGAATTGAAATTCACATCGGGATGAAGCTTTGTCTAAACCATTCTCGAAGATCAAAACGATAACTATTAAATATTAAAAAAATAATGTTAAATTAGCCCGTGGGAATTGAGTTTAGGCATGTTCTCGCCTGGGGCAATATTTTTTATCAAACTCTAACAGAGTAGTGTTTTAAAAGAATCTTAAGCTAATTTACTTTATAGCCGGGGTGGCCGAACCTGGTTAAGGCGCAGGTCTGCTAAGCCTGTGGAGCGTTGCTCCGTCGGGGTTCAAATCCCCGCCCCGGCGTTTAAAGATTTTCTAGTCTTAGTTTTTCTTTTAAAAACTTTTTAAACCAATAAATCCATCTATCATAAATTATTCTAGAATCGTAAGAACCAACTTCCCTATAACATTCATTACTTATTAAATGAAACATTTCATTACAAGTAACAACAAAATCTGCTTCTAAAATTTCTGGTCTATTTAACTTTGTAGCATAATCTACAATTGTTTGCTTTATATTACTTCTTAAAATTATATTTTCCCACACCAAATCCCAACTGCCATGCCACTCTCTAACTCTTTTTGCTATATTATTTAAAACTTCTGATTCGCCTTCAAGCAAAACCTCTGTTGGTTTTAAAGTATCTTCTTTTGCTGAATAAACCATTAAAGGAACAAATCCTTCCTCTTCCATAGGATCTTCTTTCCAATGCTTTCTAACTTCAACAACTTCAAAAACTCTTCTAAATCTATGCAAACCATCTGGAGATTTTAACATTGTTGATATGTTAATTATATCTATAGCTTTAAAGCTAGTTGGCTCTACTCCAAGATCGTGAACAACTCTATCATAAACTCCATAAGCTGTTTCGGCATGTATTGTGCCTGCAACAACATTTGATAGAGCTCCTACTCTCATTGCTTCAAACAATACCTTTGCTTCAACAGATCTAACTTCTCCAACAAATAAGCAAGAATCTCCCAATCTAAGAGCAGTTCTCAAAGCTTCTTCTGCAGGCATTTCTGCTTCAACTCTAGTAATAACGCTTCTTGACTTTAATCTTTCTATATTATAACCAAGAGCTCTTATTTGAGAAACAGGAATTTCTAAAGTATCTTCTAAAACAATAATTCTAAACTTTCTCATTATTTCTAAAATCATTGAAGAAAGAAGACTTGTTTTTCCACTACCTCTGCCACCAGCTACTAATATTGTTCTTGCACCATCTATTATAAAACTCATTAAACCAGCATATAGCGAGTTTATGGCCTTAACTTTTATAAATAAAGGAAATGTCCATGGTTTTTCTCTATGCCTTCTTATAGCATATCCTAAACCTTCTGGACTCAAAGTTCTTGTTATAGCAGCTACTCTACCTCTTCCTCCTGGAACTGTTATTTCTGTATCTAAAACTGGATTTGTTTCATCTAAAGGTCTGCCCGAATATAATCTAAATCTAGTAGCCCAGCCTTCCGCTTCCTCTATTGTTGGTATTAAGTTAGTTTCGCATTCTTCATAATCAGAATGGTTAATAAAAATAACTGTTTCTCCAATTGGAGAATTTATATAAATATCTTGAATTTTATCGTCAGCAAGTAAAATCTCTAAGATACCATAACCAGTAGTGTATCTAACTAAAATACTTGCCAAATCTTTTAATTCGTTTGTATCAATTTTTATTCCTTTAGCTTCAGCTATAGTTTTCAATGTATTAAAAGACATTGTGTAAAATGTTTCTCTCATTACTTCTTCACTTGCCATTTCTTTTTCTGTTGGTTTATAACCAGTTATTTGTGCTCTAGCTTCGTTCAACAAAATATTTTTCTCCTCATCCAATAAAAACTCCTTTGGAGTAACAAAGTAAAGATATCTTATTTTTCCAGGAACCTTCACTATCTCAACTTTTGTAGAACCTACATAATAAGAATCTATAACTTGAGAATCTTTTGGTAAATAAGAATAATATCTAGTTAACATAAATTTCGGTCTAATGGTTGGTCTAAGTATCAATCTATAAATTTTTCTATCTCCCATTCTTAATTTAATGTTCAAATCTAAAGGTCTTCTAACTATTTCTATTTTTTCAATAATTTCAATCATTCGTTCAACAACATTCTTTAAAATAATAGATGATCCTTTTCTTTCTGAAGAAATCTTTTTGAGCATGTGTTCTATTACCTTTAATCTCAAGTAAGCAGTTATGGGATCTTTTCTTAAAACCTCTAAAACTATAAAAGTTAGATCTTTAAAAATATTCGGAAATAACTCTTTCAACTCTGGATAAAACTTTTCTGGACCCAACAATCTATCTTCATTTACTATTTTATTAATAGCATCCGAAATTTCTGTTAACACTTTTACTTGAGCAGAATCATATTCTATATCCCTAGTATTGGAAATTATAATTCTATTGACATTCCTAACTTTTCTTAAAATATCAACTATCAAACCCATTGTCGCTTCTGAGTCCTCTATAAAAGGAGAAATTACCCACTTAGAAGCATTTACTTTTAAAGTGCCGGCAGTTACTTCGAAATCAACCATTTAAACAAAGTTTAGATTTATTATTTCTGGTTTTACTTTATCGTCCTTTATTTCTATTAATCCAACATAACCTTCCGCAAACCTACCACAGTTAACAATAACGGTATTTTTTAAGTAATCAATTCCCCTACCTTCTTGTACATGTGCACAAATAGCAAGTGTTGGCTGATACTCCTCTATAAACTCTCTAACAGACTTAGAACCTACATGTAAACCAGAAAAGATTAAATCGCAGCTTGTATTTAATGGAGGTATGTGTGTTACTTGAACTTTATACTTTGCATCTTTAACACTTATAAATCCTTTGTACAAACCTATTTTTATCTCCCCTTCATCTGGTTCTAGGGGTGTATTAAAAGGTGTTTTTGCACCACCGTATCCATAAAATCCTATATTATTTATTATTTTACCCTTTCCGTGTAAGCTAACTTTTTTCTCCTCTAGTATATCTAATATATCTTTATCAAAATTTCCCGGCACTACAAAAAAAGGCTTATTTAGTAACAACATTTCTTCAATAAACAGTAAACCTATTTCTCTATTACTAATTCCTTTTGGCGAAGAAGCATCCAAAATATCCCCAGCACAAACTATTACATCTACAGTTAACTTTCTAATAATATCTAGAAATCTCAAAACATTCTCCAAATCATTATGTAAATCACTTATTGCTAAAATTCTCACCATAGTTTATTAAGTAAGAAAAATAGAATAAAAATAAGTACAGAAGTAAATACTATTAAATAAAACATCTCTCTACTACTGGCACCTATTATCGGAAATGGTCCTATCCATAAAGAAAAGCCACTTTGTATTTTTATAGATTTTTCCTTCAAAAACAATGATAAAAATAAGAGGAAAAATCCAGTAATAACTAGCAGTAAACCAATAAAAAAAATAACTATACTCTCCATGTTAATATTAAAATAACTTCTAAATCAGACATAAATAAATAATAAATTGCAAAAATTAAAATACTAGACAAATAACATTATTTTTCTAACTAAAAGCTCGTTTACTCTTAATTTTCTTAAAACAATTAAAATAATTTTTTTATCGCCACTTGTAAAAAATTTAAGAAATTTTAAAGATAATAAATAGAGTGGAGATGTTAAAATTAATAATATTGCCTTGAAATACAAACTAATTTCTATCACTTTAAACAAGTACCAAACTATATAAATTACGGAGGAAGCAAATAAAAGTTTAAAAATATCTTTAACCTTTAAATCTATTTTTATAAAGTTACGGGAAAGAAACAACAAAATTATTAATCCGGTTGTATTCGTTATAAGAAATGATAAGCACGTGCCTAAGTACCCAAAGAAATATGTTAAGGATATTATACTAAGCAAATAAGTAATTAGCTGAACCATACTTACGCCTCTAAAAATTTTATATAAACCAATCCCGTAAATATTTGTTAAAAAAATATTGGTAACTCCACCTATTAAAAAAGAGATGAGTAATATACTAATTATTTTTGCAGATGGTATGTATTTTTCACTCATAAAAACATTTATAATAGCTTCCGAATACAGGTTAAGAAAAACGAACAAAAAAAGAGAAAAGAATAAAGAATATTTTAAACTAAGATTTATTATTTTTTCTTGTGAATCTTTCTTTTGTAAACCAGAAATTATTGGAAATAGAGACGTTGCTAGAATTGACGGAAAAATAGAAATTTGAGCTGTTATCATGTAAGCAATAGAGAAATAACCAGTCTCCTCGGTTCCTTTTATAAAACTCAAGAAAATAAATGGTGTATAACTAATTAATAATTGAAAGATTGAGGAGATGTATGCTGGAATTGAAACGTTTTTAAAAAAACTTCCTGTATCGAAATAAGTTCCTTTTTTAAAAATAACACCAGTAAACGAGAGTAATAGAGTAACCAAACTTTGAAACAATAAAGCAGTAAATACCCCCAAATATCCAGATCCTAAAAAAAGTAAAATAGTGACTATTATTATTTTAACGGCTTGCGAGCAAAATGATATGAAGAACAATCTTCTCATGTTCTGATATCCATACCAATATGCCTGAAATAGAGAAGAAAGTTGTAAAGAGAAGACAAAAATTATTATCAGCAATAAATCTAAAGACGACAAAATCCTAGCAAAGAAATTTAATATAAACATTGTTATTAAAAATATCACGAAAATTGTTGTTGATAAAAAAGAGGCTTTAATAGAAAATCTTAGAAGCACTGGAATTTTATCCTCTTCCTTTTTTGATATGAGTTCTGGAATTTTTTTAGATAGTGCTATGTATAAACCAATATTAGTTATGGAAGAAATGAGTATAGCCATTTGAAATAACGTAGTTGATTTACCGTATTCGATAGGTAATAAAAATTTGCCAACTATAATAGTCCAAAACATAAACGAAAAAAATGAAACCATTATATAGTTTGATGTTAAATACAAAAAATTACTTGCTGATTTTTCTGCGATGTCCATATATTTAATTTAAAAAACCTATCTAAAGTTATGGGAGATATATTCGATGAAATAGAGAAATGGAGAAAAAGACTGTGGAGAGATATTTTCTTAGAAGAACTACCTATAGTGAAAAGAAGTATTAAATCAACATTTTTGGTTGATGTTGCAGAAACTGAAAACGAAATAATTGTAAGAGCAGATGTTTCTAACTTTAAAAAGAATGAAATAGAAGTTTATGTTGATGAAGAGAGCGTAAGAATAATAGGAAGAAAAAAAGAGGCTATAGAAAGGAGTGATGAAAAAATGTGGATTGCCGAAAGATAAACAAATTTTGCTAGTAGAGTAGTTTCGTTACCAACTAGGGTTAAACCAGAAACAGCGATTGCAAAATACGAAGATGGTACTCTAGAAATTAGAATCGAAAAAGAAGAAACAAGAAAAGGAAGAAAAATCGAAATAGAATAATGTTAGGCAAAAAAGAAAAATGTAAAAAATGTGGTGAAAAAATTGATAAAGAATGGCAATACTGTCCTTTTTGCGGCAATTACTTAAGAGAAGAAATAATAGAAGAACCGTTTTTTTCTTATTTTGGAAAAACTTTTGAAGAAATAAAAAAAGAATTTGATAAAATGTTCGAATTTAAACTACCAAAAATTGATGTAGATTTTCCATCTTTTTCTGGAATAAGAGTAACTATTACTTCAAAAAGCGGGGAAAAACCAAAAATTGATGTTAAAACATATGGTAACTATAAAAAATATGAACCTGAAATAAAAAAAAGATTGGGAATAAAAATTCCTGTAGAAGAAGTTGAAAGTGAAGAAAAAGAAGCTAAAATAACAGAAGAGGTTCCTTTCCAGATTAGACGCGAAGGAAGGAAAAAAATCATAGAAATGAATTTACCTGGAGTAAAAGAACTAAAAGATGTTAAAATTAAAAAGCTATCCCAATCTATCGAAGTTAGAGCGTATAGTAAAGATAAAGCGTACTTTAATTTAATTCCAATAGAAGATGGCGAAGAAATAGTAAATACTGAATTGAAAAACGAAAAATTAACAATCTATTTAGAATGAAGACCGAAATATTGTTACTATTGTTTTCATCTCTGTTTTTCTTCTCAACATCTATTTCACAATACTTGTACGTTGGGACAGAGCCGGTATCAATTAGTTTAGATCTTTATAATGAAGAAAACATAGAAGAAATTTTCATGATTAATGTCTTTCCCCAAGAAGTTGGTGGGATAAAATCTTTTTATAACGATAGAGTTTGGATTAGCCCAAAATCTTCAAAAAAGGTAGAAATATTTTTTGTTTCCCAAAAATGTATAGTTGAGGATATTGTAAAATTTGAAATAACCGCATATCCTTACTCTACCCCTGACAAAAAAATAAAAAAAGAAATCACTGTAGCACCAAAAGTAGAAACAGTTTTTTGCTTATTACCAATAAAAAAAGATAAAGAAGTTGTAAAGCCAGATGACGAAATAATTCTAGAAACAACTGCCAAAAACCTGGGTAAAAACGATTATGACGCTATCTTAAAAGTTTATATAAACAAAGAGTTAATTAGTGAAGAAAACATAAAAATACAAAAATTTTCAACAATAACAAAACAATACAAGATCAAAATAAATAATAATTGGAATCCTGGGAAATACATGGTCGAAATAGTTCTTTTAACTAATGATGGAAAAACTCTAGATTTAAAGGAAGATTATTTCTTTGTTACAGAAAATAGAAACATAGAACAATATAGTATAAATGAAATAAACTTTTTTTATGCAACTTCAAGATTTGTATTTAAAAACTCTGGAAATGTTAAGTCAGAACCGTTTTATTATGTAATAGAAATTCCGAGCTTGGCTCATGTTTTTTTAAGAATAATTTCTGAAAAAGAAATTATAAAAGAAGGTAATGTGTATAAAATTCTTGTTCCGAGTCTAGATAGAAACTCCTATTATTCTTTTGAAGTTAAAATAGCTTTATATCCAGTATGGTTAATTAGTTTAATAATAATTGTAATAATCGTTCTTGTCTACTGGAAATACTATACAATAACAATCAAAAAAGCTATCGTTTCAAAAGAAGAAGAAATGAAAATAAAAATAACAGTAAAAAATGCTAGAAAAACTAAACTGAAAAACGTTATTTTAAGAGATTTTGTTCCTTCCTTGTTCAAAGTAAGTAAAGATTTTGAATTTTTCAAACCAGAGATAAATAAAAAGAGTTTTGGTATTGAGTTAATTTGGAATATTGGTGATTTAAATCCAGGTGAAGAGAGAATAGTAACGTATAAAATAAAACCGATAATAGAGTTGGTTGGTAAATTCAAACTACCAAAAGCTGTCCTGAAGTTTAAAGAAGGTAACAAAATAAAAACAATAGCAATCTCAAAAAGTGTTGTCATATGAAGTAGAAAAAAAAGTCTTTAGTCCTCATACATTAGCAAATATCTTAAAACTAAAAAGCAAGGGAATAATAAAATATCTTGAAGGAGTTGTAAAAGAAGGGAAAGAATCTGTTGTATATTCCGCAAAAGACTTTAACGATAATTTCCTAGCTATTAAAATCTATAGAGTAGAACATTGCGATTTTAAAAGGATGTATAACTTATTAATAACTGACGAAAGAATAAAAAACTTAAAAAAATCTAGATATAAAATAGTTGCTAAATGGGCAGAAAGAGAGTTTGATAACATGAAAATAGCTTATGATGCTGGTGTGAGTATGGCAAAACCTATAACTTTTTTAAACAATGTCTTAGTTATGGAATTTCTAGGAATCGATGGAAAACCATTTCCTAGACTTTGTGATGTTAAAATAGATGAAGAAATAGCAAGAAAATTATTTGAAGAAATAATTGACGATGTAAAAAAGTTATTGAATAAAGAATTAATTCACGGTGATTTAAGTATTTTCAACATATTGTTCGATGGAAATAAACATTACTTAATAGATTTTTCTCATGGAGTTAAGAAATCAAATATTTTGTGGAAAAGTATTCTAAAGAGAGATTTGGAAAATTTAGTAAACTATTTTAAAAAATATTTTGAAGTAGACAATAATTTTTTAGATAAATTTTTTCAAGAAATATAAAACTATTTATTCTTTTAAATCCTTTGAAAATTTCTTTTAACTTTTCTGAACTATTGACTATAATTTCTAAATTTTCTCTAAAACTAATTTAGGTCACTGGTTCATAGATTTTTATTCTCCAAAAATTCTATATAAAATAAACTTAAATTAACTAATGAAAAATGTTAAATTTCCATAAAGATTTAAACATCGTTTAACGATTTCTCCACTTACTATAGAGTGATAAGATTTATAAATGCTAATCTTTCAATTCTGACGACCTGTTTTTATAAATTGATTCTATTTAATTCTTATAAGTGTATTCATGACGCACTTTCTAAAAAATATGTATTAAATTTACTATTAATATGCAAAAATAAACAATAGTTTAACCAGCTAGTGTTTTACACTACAAAATTAATGAAAAAATAACCAAAAACAAAAAACCTATGAAACCTAGTACTCCTATTCCTATTAAACTTATTTTTATCATTTCTAGAAGCTCTTCTTTATCTGGCTTCGAAGCTAATTTAATTATTCTAAAATATTCGTTAATTTTCTCAAACAATTTTTTCAACATAAATAGAATGTTTATTATTGAAAATAAATTTATCTATATTCTATTTTAAAAGTTTTTTCAACATCTCTAACAACTTTACTAAAAGGTTTTTCAACACTAAAAATATTAGGAGATGAAACACCAGTTATTATAGCAGTTGTTCTAACAATTTTTCCAAGATTTCTATCTATAGATGCTCCCCATATTATTTTTGCATTATCACTTAACTTAGAATTCAAGTAACTAACTATTTCTTCAGCTTCTTTTAATGTTAAATCTGGTCCTGCTGTAATGTATACTAAAGCACCAGAAGCATTTGTTATATCAACCGTTATTAAAGGATGTTTTAACGCTCTTTCTATTGATTCTTTCGCTCTATTTTCACTTTGACTTTCCCCTATACCAATCATTGCTAAGCCGCTGTTACTTATTACCGCTTTAACATCTGCAAAATCTCTATTTATTAAACCTGGTTTGTTTATCAAATCAGAAATACCTTTAACTGCTCTCATCAAGATTTCATCGCAAAATTCAAAAGCTTCTAAAAGTGTTAAGTGTGGTACTATCTCTTTTAACTTATCGTTTGGTATTACTATTAAAGTATCAACATTTTTTTCTAATTTTGTTAAAGCTTCTATCGCATTTTTTTGTCTTTGTTTTCCTTCCATTGAAAAAGGTAAAGTAACTATTGCTATTGTTAGAGCTCCTAATCTTTTTGCAATCTCAGCTATTATCGGTAAAGAACCACTTCCAGTACCACCACCTAATCCAGCTGTTAAAAAAACTATATCAGCTCCTTCCAAAGCCTTCTTTATTTCCTCTTTACTCTCCATTGCAGCTTCTTCACCAATTTTTGGATTAGCCCCAGCACCTATTCCTTTTGTTATACTTTTACCAATTAATATTTTTTGATGAGCTACTGTATTTAATAAATCTAAGGCATCTGTATTAATCGCAATTGTTTTAATTCCATATAATTCACTACTCATTAGTCTAGAGATAGTATTGCAACCTGCTCCTCCAGCACCAACAACTTTTATTTTTGTTCTTGCTTCCTCTACTATTTTCTTTAATTCTTCATCTACCTTAGAAGCTTTATTTTCTTTTACTTTAATATATTGTTTCACTCCCATCTAAACTATAAATGAATCTAATATTTTTCTAATATCTGTTGTCGGATTTCCTTCTTCATCACATATTATTTGTTTAGCTGGTGGATAAGCAAAATAACTTTCTATATTATAAGCAATTCTTTCTTCGTAAGTTTTGGACTCTTTTCTTTCGTATATTTTTCCTATTATTGGAATATTTAACATTAATTTAGCTATGGAAAAAGCTATATACTCATCATAAAAATCTTCTTCTTTAATCTTTCTAGCACATTCTTTTTTCAACAATTCCTCGGCCTTTTCTTTTGGCAAAATAACTGCCTCGTTTGCTTTTTTAAACTCCATAACATAACAATTTTTTTCTTGCTCTTCATTTTCGATAATTACTAATTCGCCAATCTTATGATTAGAAAATTCTCTTTTTACAATTCCGACCTTTATTGGTTTATCTAAATCTTTTGTTAATATTAAAATGTTATTTATGTAAAATAAAGCATTTTGATAAAAATCCTTGGTATGAATATCATCATATGTTATACATGGTTGTTTAACATTTACTAAAGATAAACCCTTGTGTTTTATTGCACCAGCTATTAAATTAGATAAATGTTCTATATTAAAAGCATAACCTTGAGCAATATAATTATAACCAGATAATAAAGCTATACCAATTGGATTTATAGCATCTTTTATATTTGGGGCTGGTAAAGATTTTAATTTCTCCCCTCTTTTTAATGTTGGAGATGCTTGACCTTTTGTTAAAGCATAAACACTGTTATCAAAAACTACTAAAGTTATATCTGGATTATATCTTCCAGTACTAACAAAATGTTCAACTCCTATTCCATAACAATCTCCATCTCCGCTATGAACAATAACATTTAGCTCTGGATTGGCTAATTTTAAACCAATAGCAACTGGTAACGTTCTACCATGTAAAGTGTGTGCAACAAATACTTTGTAATAAAGAGCTCCTTTTCCGGAACAACCTATTCCAGAAACAACTACTGTTTTATTTGGATCGAGTTGCAAATTTTCAAAAGCTCTTAAACAAGCTTCTCTTATACCAAAGTTTCCACATCCAGGACACCATCCTTCATTAAAATCTTCAATATAATCTTCTTTTTTATACACCATTTTTTAATTCAGCTTTATAAAAACCTAACAATTCGTCTTTTTCAAAAACACTAAAATCTTTTTCTATGGCTTTTTTTAAATAATAAGAAAGTTCTTCCAAAAATATTGGCCTACCATTTATTTTATAAATAACTACATCTGCTGTTTTTAAACAATTCATTCTATTTAATAAATTTAGTTGACCATTATAATTCATTTCTACGTCTATTAACATTTCAACATTTTCCAAAGCTTTTTCAACATCTTTTACTGGATATGGTTGTAATAATCTTATTTGAATAAATTTAACTTTTTCTTCCAAATTCATTTTTTTAATACAATCTATTATAACTCCTTTTGTAGAACCGAAACTAATTATAGCAATTTTTGCATTTTTGTTAAAATGTATCTTTAATTTATCTTCCTCATTTACTTCTTTTAATAAAGTTTCAATTTTTTTCATTCTTTTATTCATAATAGTAGACCTTGTATAAGAGTCTTCTGTTATAAATCCTTTTTCATCATTCTCATCTCCAGTTAAAGGATGTATAGCCCCTTTTGTACCAAAAAATGCTCTTGGTGAAATTCCATCATTAGTTATAACAAATCTTTTGAATTTTTCAATTTTTTTCAAATCCTCCTCATTTAATATTTTTCCTCTTTCTATTTTAACTTTTGACAAATCAAAATATGGAAGTGTTTGCATAGAATTTGCTATAATTTTATCTAATAAATGAATAGCTGGCATCTGATATTTTTCTGCTAGGTTAAATATTTTAATTGCATCAAAAAAAGCTTCTTCTATATCACCAGATGCTAAAACTATTCTAGGAAATGTTCCATGAGAAGCAAAACAAGAAAAAAGTAAATCACCTTGCTCTGTCTTTGTAGGCATTCCAGTACTTGGCCCAGCTCGTTGATAATGTGTTATAACAACAGGTATTTCATTTTTGCCCGCCCAACCTAAGAACTCCGTCATTAAAGAAAAGCCTGGACTAGATGTTGAAGTTGCCGCTCTAGCTCCAGTTAAAGCAGCTCCTATTGCAGAACCTATTGCAGAGATTTCATCTTCACTTTGATGAACAACTATACCTCTTTTTATTTTATAATAACCGTTTTCCAATCTTGCATAATTTAAAATATTATTAGATAATTCTCCTTTTTCTATTCTTTTTATTAATTCATCTTTTTCTATAACACAATCGAGATTTTGATTAGCCTCTATGAATACGCTTTCATCAGTAGCTGGTGTTATCGGATAATATGATTGAAAAGATATTCCGCCAATTATTTTTCCGATTGCAACAGCGGCATTTCCATCTATTAAAATTCTCTTTTCTTTTTTCTCAACTTTTTTTAAGTAAAATCTTCTTTCTAAGTTTTTATAATTTTCATCTATATACTTATAAGTTTCTTCAGCCGCTAAATAATTCATTCTAAAAACTTTTTCATTTTTTCCAAACCTTTGTTTTAAAATATTTACTAAACTATCAAAATCAAAATTCAAATATTTTAAAGAAGCTGCTAATGCAATTATATTGAATGAAATCATAGCCTCTCTTAAAGGAATGTTCAAATTTTTTGCTATATGAGAAGTTATTTTTAAAAAATCTATTTCTACAAATTGTACTCTTTTCTTTCTAGCTATTTCGAACAAATCTTCAACTTTTTCATATTTCTCAATAATTCTTTCTCTTAAACAACTTTCCATTGTTCTTATATTCTTTATTAGAATATTTTTTGAAGCTTTATTGTATATTAGTACACCATCATAACTAATATCATCATGAAATAAATGTGTAGCTAGTGAATCCTCCTCTAAACAAGCTAAAATGTCTATAGAAAATCTCAAATGATTAACCTTGTTTTCATCAATAACAGCTATTAAATAACTATGCCTCCCTTTTATATTAGAATGATATTCTCTAAAACTAAAAATTTCGTTACCAAGAGACCCTACTATTTGAGAAAAAATCCTCATTGAAGTATCTATACCACTCCCCTGTGGTCCGGCCATGCAAAATGTAAAGGAATTCCTCATTATTAAATTAATTCTATCAATATGAAATTTATTTAAAGGTTATTATTTATCTACTAATAGTAAAAAAAACTAAACGTTTGTTTAGAAAATATGGTAAAAATATTTAAATACCAAATATAACTATTATTTAGTAGTAATATGATAGGTGAAACAATTGACGCAGGAGAGAGAGAGAACAAGGAAGTAATAGAAAAAAAATATAACGAGAAAAAAAGTAGAGTAGGTACGATTTCTAGGATTGTAGAAACAATAGGAGATTCTATAAGAGGTAAAGATTGGAAAGAAGCAAAAAAAAATCTTGAAAAACTGAGATTTTATGGATTCGAAATAGGAAACTTAAAAGATGTAGCTAAAAATCCAGATTTAGCATTCTACGAACTGGAAAGAAAGAAACTTGAAGAATATATTCATAGTTTATTTGGAAGTAAGATGGAACTTAACGATACCGAAAGTTTCCAGCTAATACAGCTAATGGAAAATCCTACGGATGAGAATAAGGAAAAAATTGCAGAAATATTATCTAAAAAAGGTATTCCGGAAGATTCTATGAAAAAATATAATAATGTTTATCTAAAAAAAATACTCTCTACACTTAAAGAGGCATATGATATAGCGAGTATACATGTAGAAAATAGTAAAAACGCAATAAAAAAAGAAGTAGAAAAATATAGAAAGAACGCTATACAAAATCTAGCGAAAAAATATAATATTGATTACTCGATATTAGAAAGATTAATACAAGATCCTAACAACGAAGAAAATAAAAATAGACTATATCAAACATTTGAAAAAAGCACAAACTTATCGCTTATTGCTCCATTTGTCCACCAATTTAGATATATGAAAGATGAATTAAATAAACTGGAAGAACAAAGAAAAAATATTATAGAAGCTAAAGGAAGAGACAGACGATTGTATAGAAACTCTATTAAAAAATATAAAAAAGACATTAACAAGCTAGCGAATGAGTTGAATATTGAAGAAATAGGCTCAAAAAAACTAAAAAAGAACATAGGCGGTGAAACAAACGAAAATATTTTGAGAATAATGACAAACTCTCTTATTAAAAAATTGTTTGGTCAATATTCGCCCTCTACATTACCGTACGATACCTTCAAAAAAATAGATACATTGTTGTCGGATACATTTGATGATAAAAAGATAGAAACATTGGCTGAAATAATCAAAAATTACATACCTACTAATAAATACGAAGATTATAAAAACTTCGAAAAATCTTTAATGAAAGAAATAGAAGAAATAAAAAATGGTGAAAAAAACATAATAACAACCGCGGCTAATAAATTTGGATATAATATTTCGGTTGATGATATAGAAAAATCTAGTGATGAAATTCGAATTCAAGTAATGAACAACTATATAAAAAACAAGTTAGGAAACAAATATTCTATCTCTCTACCAAACTACATTACAATAAAAAACTTTTTTAAAGGAAAGGTTGACGAAAAAAAATTATACAGTATATTAAAAGATATGGGTCTCCCTATTGAAATTAATATGGTTGATGAATTAATTAAAAAATATAAGTTAATGGAAGGGTTCCTAAAAAATGAGGAAGAAAAAATAAAACAAAATTTAGAAAATTACAAAAAAAAGACGGGACCATTAGCTAGAATAACTAATTTTATAGACTCTAGTATAGATAAATATAGAAAAACTTCAGACGCAAATAAAGGAAAAAATAATGCCACTTACAACATTTTATCATATATCCCTAAAGTATTTACAGCTCTAACATACTCTCTATACGGTAAACCCTCTGACGCAAAAACTAAATAAAATTTATAAACCAGAATAATAATAAATATATTTAGGTATGGCGCAGGCTCTTGTTGGTCAACTTGGTGGTCAACCTGTATTGATATTACCAGAAGGTACATTAAGACAGTTAGGTAAAGATGCACAAAGGAATAATATAGCAGCAGCAAAAGCTATAGCAGATGCTGTAAGAACAACGTTAGGACCAAAAGGTATGGATAAAATGTTAGTAGATTCTATTGGAGATATAGTAATAACTAATGATGGTGTTACAATTCTTGAAGAAATGGAAGTAGAGCATCCGGCAGCAAAAATGATGGTAGAAATAGCAAAAGCACAAAATCAAGAAGTTGGTGATGGTACAACAACAAGCGTAATAATAGCCGGAGAATTGTTAAAAAAAGCTGAAGAATTGCTTGATCAAGACATACATCCAACTATAATAGTTAGAGGTTATAAGTTGGCTAAGGAAGAAGCTATAAAGCATTTAGAAAAAATAAGTCAACCCATTACTCTTGAAGATAAGGATCTCTTAGTTAAAATAGCATTAACTGCAATGAGTGGTAAAAGTATAGAAAGAGCTAGTGATGCTTTGGCAAAACTAGCTGTTGAAGCTGTTAAATCTGTTGCTGAAGTAAAAAATGGTAAAATAGTTATCGATAGAGATAATATAAAGAGAGTGAAAAAACATGGAGCAAGTGCTGAAGAGAGTGAACTAATAAAAGGAATAGTAATAGATAAAGAAGTTGTTCATCCACAAATGCCGAAAATAGTAAAAGATGCAAAAATTGCTTTATTAGATGTTGCACTAGAAATTAAAGAAACTGAAACAGATGCTGAAATAAGAATAACTTCTCCAGAGCAACTGCAAGCATTTTTAGATCAAGAAAGAAAAATGTTAAAAGATATGGTTGAAAAAATTGCTGAAGCAAAAGCGAATGTTGTTATTTGTCAAAAAGGTATAGACGATACGGCTCAACACTTTTTAGCAAAAAAAGGTATTTTGGCAGTAAGAAGAGTTAAGAAAAGCGATATGGAGGCATTAGCAAAAGCTACTGGTGGAAGAATAGTAACTAACCTAGAAGATTTAAGTGAACAAGACTTAGGATATGCAAAAATTGTTGAAGAGAAAAAAATAGGAGGAGAAGCAATGGTTTTTGTTAAAGACTGTAAAGATCCAAAAGCAGTTACTATATTAGTTAGAGGTTCTACAGAACATATTGTTGACGAAGTAGATAGAGCTATTGAAGATGCTCTTGGCTCTGTAATTTCAGCTTTAGAAGTAGGTAAAATAGTACCTGGAGCTGGAGCAGCCGAAGTAGAAGCTGCTAGCGCTGTTAGAAAATTTGCACAAAAGTTTAGTGGAAGAGAACAAATGGCAATACTTGCTTTCGCGGATGCTCTAGAAATAATACCAAAAAGTCTATCAGAAAACGCTGGTCTAGATTCTATTGATATTTTAGCAGAATTAAGATCTGCTCATGAAAAAGGAGAAAAGAATGCTGGAATAGATTTAGAGAAAGGTAAAGTAGTGGACTCAATAAAAATGGGTGTAGTAGAACCTTTAAAAATAAAAACGTTCGCAATAAAAAGTGCAACAGAAGCTGCAGAAATGATTCTAAGAATAGATGATGTTATAACAGCAAGTAAAGTAGAAAGGGGTGGCGAAAAAACACCTCCAACGGAAACACCAGAAGAAAGTGAATAATAACTAGCTTTTTTATTTTATTTTTTTTTGTAAAATTTTTGTGGAAGAAAAAAAGCTATTTTTACCCATAGGTAGAAATCTTTCTTATAGTTTTCCTAATCACCCTTTTTCATACGAAAGAGTGGAGAAAACGTTTGAAATCCTAGAAAGCAAAAAAATTCTAGAAAGAAAAAACATTATAATGGAAAAAATAGAAATCTTACCAGAAGACATTTTATATTTTTTTCATGAAAAAGAGCACATAAACTTTGTAAAAAAAATGTCCGAGGAAGGAGAAGGTTATTTAGATTTTGGAGATACTCCTGTGTATAAAGGTGTTTTTGAAGATGCCTTAGCTGTTGTAAGTGCTTCCCTAATTGCTACCGAAAAGGTCTGGAAAAATGAAGCCGAATGTGCTTTCAATATAATTGGTGGTTTGCATCATGCTTTTAAAAATAGAAGTGCGGGTTTTTGTGTATTTAACGATGTTTGTGTAGTGATTTCTTATCTTTTGGAAAAATTTAAAGTTAAAAGAATACTGTATGTTGATATAGATGCGCATCATGGAGATGGTGTCTTCTATAGCTTCTACTCCAATCCAAAAGTCTGGATTGCGGATATTCATCAGATCAACATTTTTCCAGGAACTGGATTTGAATGGGAAACTGGAGAAGGAGAAGCCGAAGGAACAAAATTGAATATATTAGTTGATGCAGGTGCTGGTGATAAAGAGCTTTTAAAAGGAATGAAAAAAATTGTAGAATTTGGGGAAATGGCAAAACCGGAAATTATCCTAATGCAAGTTGGTGCAGACGGAATAAGGGGGGATCCTCTAACTCAACTTAAATACAGTTTAGAAGGACATTTGAAAGCAGTTAAAATAATCTATCAGCTAGCAAAAAATCTATGTAATGGTAAATTCGTTGCTTTTGGTGGAGGTGGCTACAATATCAATAATGTTTCAAATGCCTGGACTAATTTAATCGATTTTTTATCTTCTCAACAAAGTGATGGATCTCCTTAGCCAACCTGTTGTTTAAATCCTTTAACTCATAATAAACTTTCGTATATGGCTTGTTAATTCTTACAAATTTTCCCAAATCTACCATATCGCCAAGAACTACGGAATCGCAGTTCACTTTATTTATAACATTCTCCAGCTCTTTTATCTGTTTTTCTCCATAACCAAAAGATGGTAAAATTTTTTGAATATGCGGATATTTTTTGTAAAACTTTTTTATCGATCCTATTGCAAATTTTCTAGCATCAACAATTTCTTTAGCATTATATTTTTTAGCAGCTATATAACCAGCAGAAAATGATAATTTTCCATGAGTTACTGTTGGGGCATCTTCAACAACTAAAACTCTCTTATTTTTAATAATTTCCACATTTTCAACACTAATTTCCGATCTTGCCAAAATCACCTTAGCTTTTTTATTAATCTTCAAAAGATTTTCTTTTAATTTTTCTACGCTATTTTTATTGACGACATTAATTTTATTGATAACAAAAATATCGGCAATTTTACAGTTTAGAAAAGCATGATAATATTTGAACTCATCGCCAATTCTAAAAGGATCCGCAACTACTATATGTAAGGTTGGTTTAAAAAATGGCAAATCATTATTACCACCATCCCAAACTATTACATCATACTTTTTTTCAACATACCTCAAAATCTTTCTATAATCAATTCCGGCATAAACTGTAAAGCCATTTCTTATATGCGGTTCGTATTCTTCTATCTCCTCTAGACTACATTTGTATTTTTTTAAATCATTTAAACTTTTAAATTCTTGAAACATTTGCCTCTTTAAATCTCCATAGGGCATTGGATGCCTAACAATAGCAACTTTTAATCCCTCTTTTTTTAAAAGAAGAGAAACTTTTCTTGCTACTGTAGACTTTCCCGCCCCTGTTCTTGTTGCACAAATTGAAATAACAGGTTTTCTAGACTTTAGCATTGTTTTAAATGGAGATAAAATAGAAAAATTTATGTTGAGTGAAAGTAGTTTTGATGCTATATTCATTACATCTTCATTAGAAACATCACTAAAAGATAAGAAAGCGTGTTCTATTTTATTTGAAAATTTTTCAATTTCATCAAAACTGAAAATTTTTATGTTACCAATAGGGAAAACTCTATTTTCTATATTCGGTATTTGTGTGGCAAAAAAACAAACAACTTTATAATTTTTATTTCTTCTATAATAGGTTAAATAATCATGAAAATCTCTCCCGGCAGCACCTATTATGGCTATTCTCACAAAAAATTTAACAATAAAAAAAATAAATATCTGCATTTTTAAGAAAATACTCAACTAAGAAATTACGATTTTATCAAAGCGTCTTCATGAAAAATCATAAGCGAACAAAGTAAATATAAAAAAACTGCAAATAAGGTTTTTCAAGCAAATCTTTAGATTTATATCAAAAAATAAAAAAAATATTATGAGAAAATATTTACTTATATTACTCTTAGCAACAATTTTATCAAATTTAATAGTCTCTCGAACTGTTAGTAAGGGTGATGAACAGTTCAATATTACTAACGCTTATACTCTTTTAACTCCTTTTAACAATTTTGCTGGAAACATTTCTATCGGAAATCTAGTTGATTATGACATAATAGTTCTAATCGAAAACAAAACTCTTCATAACTCTTTATCCGAAACGCTAAATTTCTATATTTTTAATGGTACTTCCTTAGATAATAAAGTTTTAATACCAAGCATCTCTATCGTGAATTCAATCGTTTTTATAATCTATACTACTACAATAAAACCTGGAAGATATATTGGTAATGTTAGTCTTTTCAACCAAACAAACTATTCTATAAACATAACAGAATTTTTATTAATAGCAGATATACCAGTAAATATTGATAATAAAAAAATTGAATTTTTCTATAATTTTAGCAGATTGAATACTGTTTATAGTTTAACACAAAATCCACTTGATGTTTGTGAAAGGTTTATTTTAAATGTTTCGCAACCAAATATCTCTACGATAACTCTAATCTTTAACGATACACTTTATTTTCTTCACTCTGATATTGAAAACGATTTTTTAATAGAAAATTTACTCAACAAAAGCTCTGTAAACAGTAAAAGAATTGTTTATATAGAACCAAACATAGATCAATTTTCCTACTTAAACTTTTTTAGTAAAAATAATAGCATGGATATTTTTTCGCCACTATATTTACCCTTTGAGGTAAAGATTTTAAAATCTTCTATAAACTTTTCGATAGACAAGTGTGAGTGGTATAATGCTTATTATAAACACCTTGTTTGTCCAGTAAACGCAAATGAAGCTATCAATGCAAAAATCAACATATCCAACAACTTAGATATAAACTATAGTAATGTTGCACTAACATATGATAAAGCTGTACTACCTATAATTGAGAGGGAAAGAATTTTATTCGACAAAACTTCTCAATTAAATAGAAGCTATGAATTCTTCTTACCAGAGTTTGTTGATGAGATTTTGTTAGTTATTGATTGGGATCATTCTACTTCAGATTTTAACGTAAGTATAGAAAACATTGTTCCTTATAGATTTTTAGAAGATAAAGTGTTTGGTTTTGAAGAAAAAGCTTATTCCAATTTAGATAAAAACAAAAAATATAAAATAATAGTAGAGTCAAACAATACAGATTTTTATGACATCTATCTTTATTTTTATGTAAACTTTCCATTATTTTCAACTAACTACAACACAACCAACTTTTCAAGTTTTGAAACAAAACACTATTCAATTAACTTCTCTCTACCACAAAAAATTTTTGGCTCAGCTAGCTATTGGCAATATATTAAACTAATAGACGAAAACAATACTACAACACTTCTACCATTAATTATAATAAACAATGAACCAAACCTTGAAATAAATGGCTCTTATAGATATTTGAATATAAATCTAAAAGAAAACATTGGTTTAAACAAAACTATAAAAATACCATTAGTTATAACAAATAAAAACTATACAGATCATATAAATAATAACTTAACAATTACAAATATAGAAAATTCCACTTCTTTAAAATCTGGTTTATTTTATATAAACTACTCGCATGATTTAAACTTGGCCAAAAACTTAAATATTTCATCCTCAAATTCTTATCCATTTAACATTACTCTCCACCTAGATACTAGTAAACACAATAATAGTGTTGGTATATTTTCAGACAATTTAAAAATAGTTTCATTAAATGGTTTACCAGAAAGAAACTTTACTATTTTTATTACGCTCAATTTAACGAGCGAACTAATAACAAAAATAATAAATGTTACAAACCAAACCGATGGCAAAAATATAATATTACCAAATTCTTACTTTAACGTTACGTTATCAGTTTTTTATCAAAATAATAGCTTTGTAAAAAACTTAAATTCAAGCAATTTCACAATTACTCTTGAAAGATATGTTTTTTCAACAAAATATGTAGCTGAAACGAATGTAGAAAATGTTTATTCCTTAGATAATAGCTATATACTAAATGTAAGTTCTGGAAATATTTTGGGAGGTAACTTCACACTAAAAGTTAACGTAACTGATGGTAGAAAAAATTTTGGAGTTTCTGAGTTCAAAAACGTTTCTGTTAACGAAAGCTTATTAACATTACATGCGTCTCCATCTTCTTCTTCGTTTTCTTACACAACACAAATACCAATTTCCCTAACTGTTTTCAATCATGGATTAAGAGATGAACACAACATAATAATAAACGCTTATTCATCTGGCTGTAGTATTACACCAACTTCACTAACTATAAGCTTTATTAATTACTCTAGTAGCTATTCTAACTCTTCAGCATTTATCGCAATTACGCAAAATAATACTAATTGTAGTATAACAATTAATTCATCCAATCCAAAGTTTTTACCTTTCTTTAAAGAATCTTCTTTTTTAATCATTTATGAACCATTATTACCAAGAAAAGAAGCAAGAGAGCAAGACCAACCAATAAGTTATTCTTTAGAAATTGTAGAGTACGAAGATAAAGTTTATGTACAAAGAAATAGAACAAACTCAACTATTGTTAAAGTAAAGAATCCTTCAATAGCAGAGCAAACAGTTTACCTAACAATTAAAGATTTAGGTAAAGAATATTTTGAAATAATACCATTTCAACAAACAATTGATTCTTTCGAAACAAAAAGTTTTATTGTAAAACTTTATGGAAAAAATTTAAGTATAGATATATATAACTTAACTTTCCTTGCCTATTCTTCTAATGCAAACGCAAGTAAAAAATTCAAACTAATAATTTTACCGAGTTACTTAGATATAGAAATAATAAACATAAGTTTAACAAACTTAACAGCAATGATATTAAAACTTGAAGAAAACATAACGATGCTTGAAAAAGAGGGAATTAACATGAGCTTTTTGAAAAATGAGTTGAATAACTTGAAAAATGAGTTGAATAACTTAAAGGAAAATTTTGAGAAAAAAAACTATTTAAAAATTTACGAAAACATTGACAAATTAACTAAAAACGTGAACGAATTGATAGATTCGTTTATTAAAATAAAAGAAAACATTGCTCAACAGCTTAAAAAAGAAGAAAAAAAGAAAGGAATAAATATTTTTGACATAATAATTATAGCTATAATAATAGTCGCTATAGCATTTTTAGTCTATCTACTTCTTCCTGTTAAACTTCCAGTATAATGCTGAGTTATAAGTTTATTGCTCCAATAATATTGGCTTTTATAGTTGCTTTTATTATAATCTCTTCAAAACAAAACATTAATCTAAAAATAGAAAAAGGCAACATATATTATTGTGAAAAAAATGAAGAATGTGTTCCGAAAGACTGTTGTCACTCTACGGAATGTGTAAATATTAAATATAAACCAAATTGTGAAGGAATTTTTTGTACTATGGAATGTAGAACTATATTAGATTGCGGTATGGGATATTGTGGCTGTGTAAATAATAGATGTGTTGCAATTCCTATAGAATAAAATGTTCGAAGAATATGAAACGCCAATAGTTAAAAAAAAGAAAAAATACAAAGCAGTATACAAAAAAAGAGCTGGAAAGTTGTGAAAGAAAAAATTTTTTTATTAGATATTGATTATGATTTAGAGGGAGAAGAAGGTGTTGTGCTTCTATTTGGAAAAAATGAGAAAAACGAAAGAATATTAGTTAGAAAAAAGTTTTTTCACTATTTTTTTGTATTACCAAAAGTTGGAAAAGAAGAAATAGTAAAAAGAAGAATAGAAAGCTTAACTAATTTACAAACAAAAATTTTAAAAGTAGAAATTGTTAAAAAAAGATGGTTAAAAAATGAGAGAGATTTAATAAAAATAACGATTCAAAATCCAAAAAAACTAAAGAACATTAGAGATGTTATTAAAGAATTGGATGAAATAGAAGACACTTTTGAGTATAACATCTCTTTTTATAAAAGATTTTTGATGGACACCGGCATAAAACCTTGTAGCTGGATTGAAATTAATGGAGAAAGAAGAGAAAGTAAAGGATTTGATGTTGATTTTGTTATCGATGCTAATGAAATAAAACAAGTAGAAGAAATAAAAGAGTGCGAAATGAATGTTTTAGCTATTGATACGGAGTGGGTTGAAATCAATAATGAAGAAAAACTAATAATGATAAGTTTGTTTTCGAAAAACATAAAAAAAGTTCTTGCCCTAACAGAATGGGAAAACAAACAAGAGTTTGTGGAGAGCTTTAAAAACGAAGAAGCTATGATAAAAAGATTTTTGGAAATAGTAAAAAAAGAAAGACCAGATATAATAGTTAGTTATAATGGTGATGCTTTTGATTTTTTAAAATTAAGAGAAAGAGCAAAAAAACTAAAAACTAAACTATGTTTTGGTATAGACCCGAAAGAATTAGAATTTGTGAAGAGAGGTGGTACTTCTGCTGCTAGATGTTTTGGAGTAGTTCATTTAGATTTATTTGTTTTTATAAATAAAATTCTTTCTCCTACTCTAAAAACTGAAGTCTTGACCTTAGATGAAGTTGCTAACGAACTGATTGGTGAAAGAAAAATAGAATTAGAATATGAAGAAATGATAGAATTATGGAAAAGTAAAAAAGGATTGAGTAGAATAGCAGAATATAGTATAAGAGATGCTTATCTGATTTATTCTATTTCTCAAGTTATTTTACCACAAATATTCTCTATTTCAAGACTAACAGGAGAGATTCCATTCGATGTTTGTAGATATAGTTATTCTCAACTAGTAGAAGCTTATCTTATGAAAAAAGCTGTTGAAGATAAAATTTTAATTCCAAATTCTCCAAAACATGAAGAAAAAGAAATAAGAATGAGAGAATTACCATACAGGGGAGCTATTGTAGTAGAACCAAAAACAGGAATCTGGGAAAATATTGGTGTTGTTGATTTTAGAAGCTTGTATCCGAGCATTATTGCAACAAAAAACATCTCCACAGAAACTTTTAATTGTGAACACGAAGAGTGTAAAAAAATAAATTTTGTTCCAGAGACTAACTATCATTTTTGTGTTAAAGTAGAAGGGTTTATACCAAAACATCTACGTTATTTAATTGAAAAAAGAAAAGAAATAAAAGAACGGATGAAAAAATTACAGAAAGATTCCATAGAATATAAGATCTTAGACAATGAACAATATGCAATAAAAATAATTTCCAATGCAATGTATGGATATTTTGCCTTTATTGGAGCTAGATGGTATAAAAAAGAATGTGCTGAAGCTACAGCTGCCTTTGGTAGATACTACATAAAAAAAGTTTTAGAATTAGCAGAAAAGGAAAATTTTGAAACTATTTATGGTGATACTGATAGTATTTTCCTAACAACTAAATAACAATTCTTTTAACCATTCTATATTCTGCAAAAATAACTATTATAATTCCTAAAAGAGAAAAAACATCTGCAAAAGGTATTTTTAAATAAACTTTTAAATCATAAACAGAAATAATAAAATTGAATCCAATTATCATTAGCCCTATGTATTTTTCAAAATTTTTAAAGAAAAATAAATAAATCATAGAAATTGGTAAGACAAATAAAAGCCCAGTAAAAGCCAAGATGATTATATTTGTTTCTGCTGGACATTTCATTTCAGTATAACTACCATAAATTTTTTGGTCAATTAAAACTAACTTTATCTCGGAACAATTAGAAAAAAGTCCAAAAACAAAATGTCCAAGTTCGTGTAGAACAATTGTTGATAAAGAAGTTAATAAAACAACTAAAATATAGTAAAACAATTGTCTTATGTAAATAATTTTTCTCATAATTATTTTTGTGAAATTTGAAAGAAATCATAAACTTATTGAAATAGAGTGTGAAAGAGCTATCGTAGTTGGTGATATACATGGAGACTATACAACTTTTTCTAAGGTAAAAAATTTTATTGATAAGTATTTTGTTGTAATATTCCTTGGAGATTATGCTGATAGAGGAGAGTTTGGAATAGAAATTATAGAAGAGGTCTATGAACTAACTAAAAAACAAAATGTTGTTGCTCTAAAAGGTAATCATGAAGATTATTCTGAAAACGGATTTCCTAATTTTTCACCATGTGATTTGATTAGAGAAGCAGAAATTAAAAAGAAAAGTTGGAAACAATATTTTCATAATTTTTTTAAAAATTTTATAGATAGTTTATACTTAGCAGCTATCTTAAATGAAAAATACCTATTGATACATGGTGGTATATCATCAAAAATAAAAAGCAAAAAAGATCTTAGTCATCCAACAAAAGAAATAGAAGAGGATGTTTTGTGGAGTGATCCTTATAATGGCGATGGAGAGTATCCTAATCCTAGAGGAGCTGGTGTCTTGTTTGGTAAAAATATAACGGATACAATTTGTAAAATATTAGGAATTGAGAAAATAATAAGAAGTCATGAACCAATAAAAGCTATTAATGGAGTTTTTTATGAACATAATGAAAAAGTCTTAACAATAAATTCTACTACTAT
>JANXEB010000077.1 GCA_025058985.1 Candidatus Aenigmatarchaeota archaeon | reverse complement strand
AGTTTTTATGTATAACTTAAAAAAGTATCGTTTGAGTTAAAACTTTTAGGAGTATTGGAAAAGACAAGAAAAATTGCAGGAATGAAAATGTTTTCAGAAGATTGGAAGTATGGGTAAAATAAAGTGCTTGGGTGGCTAAAGTATTTTTTTTACTTTAAAGTAAATTTATGGTTTATCGGCTTTTTTACGAGCTTTATAATAAACAAATAGAAAGAGATATTAATAGATCGTTATTTAATGATTTTTTAAATGATTATTTTGGATACGTGGGTACTACTTTGGGAAAGGAGGAAAAGAAAAAAATAAGGGAAGATTTAAAGGGTTTTAAGTTTTATTCTTTGATTGATAGTTTATGGAAGGAGAAGTATACAGAAAAATATCTTTTGAGTTGGATTGAAGAGAGAATGCAGCGATATGAGCTATATTTTAGAAGAATACCTTATAGCCTTTTGAAGGAGCATTTGGTAGAGGTTTTTGGGGAGCAAAAAAGGAAATACTTTTTGTTTTTTTTAGGAGATTACAGTGTATTGAAAAATGAGGTTTTTAAATATATTGATCGTGAGGTGGACGAGTTAAAATTTGATCCTTCTTCAAGGAGTATTTCTTTTTTCAAGTATGATGTTGATAACATTAGTCCCCCAAGTGTTTTACTTTATTTTTTGGAATTTAAAACAATAAAGAAAGTTAAGGAGATACTATTGTATTTTTTGGATGTTTTGCGTTTTTTGCTGTCAAAGAATGAGTTGCAGGATTTTTCAAAGTGGAAACAAGTACAAGATAATACCGAAAAATTATTAAATTTGTTTCCTAATGAGGATAAGTATCAGGACCAAACCTATTATGACTACGTAAGAAGTATGAATTATAACGAAGAGATTAGTTTCAGAAAAAGGATTATAAATAAAATGGTTTTGAGAACATTTATTGGTTCATTGAAGGAATGGGTGTCTGAGTTGTGGAGTAGAGGATATAGTGAAGAACCAGTAATCTATAATCCTTTTAATCCTCCTCTTTTCCCTCACGATTCTTATTTTAGCGGAGAATTCGCTGATTATAGATCATTTTTTGATATTAATTATGTTAACTATTTACCTGCTTTGTTGGGGTTGTATCTACAAAAACTTGATAAGAATATTTCTAATGTTAACAAAGGAGATTTTCATAAAAATAAATTTCGTATGCTTGAAAATGCGAAGATAGCGATAAGTTCTGAGATTGCTACTGTTTGGGCAAACTATTTCTATAGTTATGCTAAGAAGTTTTTTTCTAATTCTATTGTTAGGGAAACGCTTGAATGGATTTTTGAACATGCTGATATTCCTTTGTATTTGCTAGATAAGCCCGCGAGAAGTTGGAAACAAGATTTAGCAGAATTGGGACCTGTGCTTTTAGACCACCTTCTCAATGTTCCTTCTGGCTTACGTATACCATATACTTTTGATAAACCTCTGGTAGTAAAATTTAGAAAAATAGCAAATAAAATAAGTTCTTTGGTTTCTTTAGGTATGTTTGATAAAAAATTTAGCGATCTTATGGATAAAATTTCCGAGAACTTTATAGAAAAGGGTGGGTTGGGAAAAACCTTTGATTCTAATGATCCTCTTTGGAAAAAATTGCAAGCAATTCTTATTCTACGGGAAGATAGAATAATAATGTAGGTAGAGTAATTTGTTAAGCAATTGTTTTTTTATCTCTAGATAAATTTATGATTTATGAAAGTTTTTATGAATTTTTTCTTGAAAAAATAGAACGGGATGTTAGCTGGAAGCTTTTTGAGAATCTCTTCTCAATAGTATCATCTGATTATACTCCAGAACATAAAGAGAAATTATTAAAAATTTTTAGTAATTTTGATTTTTATCCGCTTATAGAAAAAATAAAAAAAGAGACATACACAGAGAAATATTTTACTGATTGGATGCGAAAAATTGGGTTAGATAAAAAAGTTAATTCTACTCATGGAGTTGATATTTCCCCGATTTTGAGAAACTTTCAAAATGTTTTTATTGATGTTTTTATATTTCTTATATCAAGTTTTGGTTTTTATTTTTCGGAAATAATTTATATCAGAGATCTCAAAAGCAGGAGGGTAAATTGGGAGCTTATCCCAGAAAATTCGGGAAATTTTGCAAAGATTTTGGACAATATAGCATATCCGGGAACATTGCTTTACCTCTTGGAATTTGAACCCATAGGCTTTGTTAAAAATGTTTTGAATCTTTTTTCTAGTATAAGAGAATTTATGTTTTCATCTAGAAAGTATAAAGAGAAATTACTTTATCCTGAAAAGTTAGTCAAAGTTGATAAGTTTTTTCAAAAAATATTGTCTTATTTTCCTCAAGATGAACAGTATACAAACATGAGTTATTATCAACATATTTTAAAAGTAGGAAATGAAAGTGAAGTAGCTTTCAGAAGAAAAATCTTAAACAAAATGCTTACTATTACTTTTATTGGTATAATGAGTAAGTGGATAGAGTCTTTATCTAATGTTGTTAATGTTGAAGATAATAGTTTAGAAATTCATTTTTTGTTTAATATTCATATGTTTAAGAATTTTTCATTTGAGGATTTGTTTTTTAAGGATAATGATTTATTTGTTTTTGCTCCTTTTAAGCTTGGATATTTTTTCAAGGACATGCCGATAAGTTTTTTGAGTTATGGATTGGATTTTTCGGGAATTGATATTAGTAGAATAACAGAACTAATTGAAAATATTTTGAGTATTGAGTTTTTAACTTATGTTTTGAATTATTTTTATGCTTATGCCAAAAGAGTTTTTTCAGACGAATTTGTTAAGCAAGAGTTACGGAAGGTTTTTAAAATTAAGAAGGCACCTTCGTATTTTTTGGATAATCTAGAGAAAATTGTAGAACTTTTGTTTAGAAAAGTAAAAGAAAACTCTAAAGATTATTTGGTCTTCTTGCCTCCTGATCTTTTGTGGTATAAGGATCCTAATTTATTAATAACCCAATTCAAAAAAATAACTTATAAAATTAATTCGTTAGTTCTTCAAAAAGAATTTAATACTCTTTGGAAATATTTTGAATATCGTAAAATTACAGTTAATAGAAAAGAAGTAACGATATTGTAGTTTTTGTTTAAATGTAAATTAAAAATGTAAGTATTACTTTATTGGTTTTTGTGTTTTTGATAAAATTAAAAATTTAAAGTTGAAAATTATTTTATATAAATAATTTTTTTATCTAGAATTAAATTTATGATTTATGAGACCATTGCTTCCTTTGGAGATATTTATGATAAAGTTTACAAACAAATGTTTAATTTGTTTGAGCGTTATTATGAAAGTGATTTTAGTAGGTACAATGGAAGTTTTCCTGAAAAAATTCAACAGATGAGATCAAGTTATACAAGTAAGGAATTTGTTAATCTTTTTGCGGGTTTTAGTTTTGCTTCTTTTGTTGATGAAATAAAAGAAAAAATAAGAGGTGAAACTTTAATGGATAAGCTGGTTGAGATAGTAATGGGTAAGTACTATTTTGTTTGGGGTTTAGAAAGCCAAAAAACAAAACCGTTACTGGATTTTTTGTCTTTTGCTTTTTTAGGTTATGATTTTAAAGATTGGGTAAGAGTTAAAGAGTTAACTGTTGATTTTTGGTGGGATTATTATGATTCTAGAAAGAAATCTTTAACATATAAAGCAGCAAAGCGATTTGCGTATGTTTTGACAGATATACGAGAAATATTGCTTTTTTTTGAAATAATACCTATTAAAGATCTGAGAAAAATAGTATATGGATTTGAGAAATATTACAAAAGAAATAAGTTT
>JANXEB010000037.1 GCA_025058985.1 Candidatus Aenigmatarchaeota archaeon | reverse complement strand
GAAATAGAGAAAGAGTTAAAGAGAAAAGGTGTAATTTAATGGTAACAACCCATATTTTTGTTGTGGATGAAAATACTTTTCCTATACATTTAGAGTATATGTTTGCTGGAACTGGTGCAAAAGAAAAAGAAGAACATATTGGTTTGTTAGCAGATATAAAAAGAGTTAGAGTTGGTGACAATGTAATTTTTTATTTACAAAGAGTTGGTGAAAAAGAAGGTGGGTTTTTTGGTCTATTTAAAGTAAAAGACCATAAACCCTTAGTTTTTAAAGAACCTGGTGGTGAGTATTTGTTTGATGAGTTAAAGAAAAAGTTAATTTATAGAACATTTATTGAGCCTTTTCAAGTATATAAAAGACCAGTTACAGAATGGGAAGCATTAGATGTTCTTCCAGAAAAATCAACTGATATTTTATGGAGTTTAATTTATAGAAAGCTAAGAGCTTTAAGAGGTTGCACCCAAATAACTTTGGAAGAAGCAGAGCGGCTAATTGCTTTAATAAGAAATAACAATAATGGTAAAACTTTTACATCAAAAATAGGATATTCTTACGATTCTGAAGAAGGCGAGATAATAGAGGGGTATTCCAAAAAATATACGGGCAAAATCATTGGATTGGACACAATAAAATTCTTAGTTGAAAAATACAATAAACAAAGGGCTTTCGAAGTAGAACTACAAGCTTTTTTTACTGAGAATGCTGGTGAAAATATAATTAAGGATATTACAGGTGATAAAAATGAAATTATCTGGCTTGGGAATGAAGTTTACTGTGGTGTGGGAATGCAAAAAATAGATGTATTCACCATAACTGAAAGTATTAATCAAAAATTATTTAGAATAATAGAGCTGAAAGATGAATTCGTATTACCTACGGTTATATTTCAAATAAAAAAATATGTAGAATGGACAAAGCAACATATGAAAGGTTCGAACAATAACAATATTCAACCCTTTGTGATTGCTAAGAAAATACCAGAACTTTCTACAGGTAAAATTAAGCTTGGGAAATTTGAAGCAACCTTAAGCGGGAAAAAAGAGACTATATTTTTCAAAAAAATTATAGACGCATTCAAAGAATTTAATAAGAAAAAATTAGCTTTACCTATTCGATATTTCGAATATGAAATATTTGATAGTAAAAATCCGAAAATTATTTTTAATGAAATTAACTATTAATTATGAAGAAAAAATTTAAACCCCAATGCATTTATTGTGGTATAAATATACGAGTGTTAAAGATTATTTTACTCATACTTGCGAAGTTGCTTATGTAAGTTGGAAACAGAGATATCAACAAACACCAAGAAAGAAAAAGTTTAAGATAAAAAATTTAGAGCTGTTTAAGTAAACTATCATAATTTCTGTAAAAACATAACATATTCGTGTTTGAATATATAAAAACCGCCTTTTAATGCTCTATAATTCCACAATTCTTCTTGATTAAATTTACCTCTATTACCAACGATATTTTTAACAACAATACTTTTCAAAATAAACTGCTTGGTATTAAGAATTTGTTGCATTGTTA
>JANXEB010000003.1 GCA_025058985.1 Candidatus Aenigmatarchaeota archaeon | reverse complement strand
CGTTTTTGATTGTTATGAAATCTTCTATATCGGGGTGTGAGCAATGAATGGTTATCATAAGTGCCCCACGCCTCCCACTTTGTCCTATGGTTCCCGTTGTGAGCGAGAACAAATCCATAAATGATACCGAACCTGTTGATGTCATTGCACTGTTTTTCACGGGACTTCCCTTAGGTCTTAAAATTGATATATCAATCCCTACACCACCACCATAACTATACGTCCTTGCCATCTCCTTCATTGTTTCATATATGTCCTCAAGACTATCGCCTTTCATCGGGATTACATAACAATTAAGGAGTGTGACCTTTCTGTCCTTTTGTCCAGCTCCAAACATTATTCTACCACCCGGAACCATTCTAAAGTTCTCCAAAAGCCAATAGAACTTTTCTTCCCATTCTTTTCTTTTTTCATCACTTTCTTCAACAGAAGCAATTTCTCTTGCAACTCTTCGCCACATTACATCAGGCGTTGTTTCAAGTAAATTCCCTTTCTTGTCCTTGAGGGCATATTTGTCAATAAACACTCTTGCCCTCAACTCATCTGATTTAAAGTAATCAAATGTTTCTTGTGGTACTTTCATATTTCCCTCCTTATATTTATAAACTTATTATATTATAACTGTTTTTTCTATTTCCATTCCAGTTAAAAATTCTAGAATAAAATTGTTAGCAACAGTTGAATGTTTTTGTTTATAAGCTAATAATAATATTTTTATACTAAATAATGTTGTTATTTATTTTATTTTTATATAAATTAATGCTTTATCAAAAATTTTATGATATTTTTTCGGATAAAATAGATTCGTTAATCTATGATCTTGTTTCAAAAAAAATGAAAGAATTGGGTGATTTATCTCTTGATAAAAAGAAAATTGTAGATATTTTTACAGGATTTGATTTTATACCTATTATTGAAAAAATAAATCAAAAATTTTATACAGAAAAAGAAATGCGAAATTTGTTAAAGCAAAAAAAATTTTTAAGGAGAAAAAAATTTTATTTTGTTTACAAGTATTATCCTAATCAATTAAGGTTCGTAGCATTAGAAATTCTTTTATTGCGACATGAAAATTATAATTATCAGGTTATTTACAAGTTTTATAAAGAACTTCTTGATTTTGAAGAACTTAGTTTAAAAAAATATTCTTTATTTTCAAACGAAGTAAAAAGAGTTATTTTTAATACAAATTTTATTAAAGTTTTAGAAGAAGTATGGAAAATTTTGTATTCACCTGCAATTTTATTTTATCTTTTTGATATTGAAAGTATGAAGTTTGTTAAAAGATTTTTATCAAATTTTTTAAAAGCTATTAATATAATCAAAAATTATAAAGAATTTGATGGTTTTTTTGAAAATATTCCGTTTGATATAGGTGATGTTTTTAGAAAATTATATTCTCTTTTACCTGATTACAATGATTATTCAATAACCTACTTAGAATATATAAATATACAAAATAATCAAAATGAAATTTTTTTTAGAAAAAAAATAATTAATAAGTTGATTTCATTATTTTTTATAGATTTATTTTTTCGTTTGTTTGACCTTATACCTAAATATGTTAATTCTGGGTTAGAAAGTGTTTATAGTTTTGATAATGTATTTGATAGATATGATCCCGATGAAATACGCTCTTCCGATAAAGATTTTGCTTATGCAAAAAAAGTTGATAAATATGTTCCTTTCTTTAGGTTAAAGAATAATAATTTATTTTTACTTGCTCCATATGATTGGGCTTTTAAACTAAAAGAATTGCATGAATATATTGACTATTTTCTAAAGGGATACAGTGGTATTTATGATTTAAAAGTTTTTTATTTTGATACTTTGGTTTATGATTTTTTTTCTTACGTTGTTGTTTATTTTTATGATTATCTAAATTATCTTCTTTCATTTTCGGAAATTAATGAGTTTGTAAAAAAGTTTTGTGCAAATAATCATGTTTCTTTTGATCTTTTTACTAAATTTGAAAGCTTGTTCTCTAAATTTGTTTTTGATTTTGGTTACAAAAGAGAGGAAAAATATAAGGGGCTTATTGCAAGGGTTATGTATTATCTCTTAAGAAAGGAAAGAAAATTGCCTAATCCTTTGGAACTTTTTGTTGGTTCTCGGGATTTTTTCTCTCTTGAGCCTATTAAATTGTTTTTAAAAAAGCGAGGGCAGATTGGTTTATCTAGATGGGTTTTAAAAACAAAATTATTGGCTAATCTTAATATATTTTCTAGTAATTGGAAACAACAACTACTGATAAGAAAACCTAATGAATCTAAAAAAGCAATAAGAATTTTTTAGTAAAAGAACTATTGAACTTTGTATTTTTTTTACTTTTAAATAAAATTATGTTTTATCAGAAATTGTATGATACTTTTAATGACAAGTTAGACAATTTAGTTTATGAAAAAGTTTTAAAGGAATTTAGTGAACTAGGATATAGTCCTAAAAACAAAGAGGAGGTTGTGAAAATTTTTGCAGGTTTTGATTTTATGCCTCTTGTTGAAAAAATATATCAAACTTCATATGTGGAGAAAAAATTAAATGATGAAATAAAAAAAAATAATCCATTGGCTTCAAAGGTTGCTACTGATATAGATTATGAAACTATTGCCACCTGTGCTAAAATTTGGATTTTAGAAGCTATTATGACAAATTATGAATACGACTACTATACTCAGTTTATTCTTTATTTTTATGATTTTGTTATTGTTAAGATTTATTATGATGAGAAGCCTATTAAGGATTTTCAAAAGGAATTTTCTCTTTTTTGGGAAAATGTTCCTTACTTGCTTTATTTCTTTGAAGTAGAAAAAGTGATCCTTATTAGAACTGTTTTGTTAAAGTTATTAATGAAATTTAATTTATTCAAATCAGATATTCCTGATCTTGCTGAAAAAATGAAACTTATAATGGAAATTTATAATTCACTCCCAAAGCAAGATATTAAAACTTCTTATTATGAGTATATCAAGAACCAAAATAATCAAAAAGAATTGGAACTAAGAAAAAAAATAATTAACAAGGTTGTTTCAATTTTCTTTATAGACTTGTTTAATGCATACATAAAACTTGTGATTAATATTTTTAAAAACAAACTTAATACTTCATCATTAAAAGAAATATATTCGTCTGAAAATATTGCTCAATTTCATAGTCCGGATTTTTCTATAAGTGAGGATTCTGTTTTTTTTGATATTTTTAGTAGAGTTTCTTATTTTGCTCGTGCTACTGTAAATAAAAAAGGTTTATTTTTTCTTATTCCCTATGAACTAGCGTTAAACCTTAAGTATTTATTTGATTTTATTCTAAATGATAATAAGTTCAAAGATCTTAATAATTTTAATAAAAAGTTTCAAAATACCTACTTTATGACTGTTGTTAAAGAGTTTTTGGTTTATATTGTAAATACTTTCTATGATTATTGGGTTTATCTTCTTTCTTTTCCTGAGGTTTATGAAATTGTAGAGGATGTTTTTAGACACAATAGAGTTCCTCTGGAAGCTTTTTCCAGTTTAAAAAATTTGTTTTTGCGTTTTATAATGAATTATCCCAAACATGTTCCTGCCCGTAATTATTATCTTAATGTGCTTTCATCTTCTGATGTTTCTTGGCCCTTTGATCATTCCTTTCCTTTTGAATTTGTTGAGAAGTTTTTTGGCACTAGAAGCCATTTGTCTTTTTATAAACTCAATTTCAAGATAATTGGCACAGCTAGTTTAAGTGATTTTTCTAAAGCTTGGAAAGAGATATCTTCTAAAATAGCTGGTGAAGGAAGAAAGTTTATGGTATAAGTTTTAATGTTCATGGTTTTCTTAGTATTTTTCTACAATTTTTTCAATTTCGTTTTCTAGATATAAAGTGTTTTGATTTTTTTCTTTCTTCTTTATTATTTCTTGGGTTATTTCTGAAATTTTTTGTTTTATTTCTTGTGGGAATAGAGGGATTTTGGTGTTTTCAAGGAGTTTTTGGGTGAATACTATTCGTCCTCCTCGCCTTCCACCAAACCTAAGATAGTAGTTTCTAAAAAAATCAGTATTCAGATATCCTAAAAGAAAGAACAAATCATCTTTTTTATATGGGTATATGAACATAACATCGCCCGCTGGTAGTGCGCCTCTACCTCCCAAACTAAACCTGTTGTGTTTGTGCCTATCAAGAATAGGCACAAAAATCTTGTCTTCATTCAATACTTGAAGCAAAAACGAATAGTTTCTTAGTGCTTGCCAGTGAAACCACTTCTTACCACTCGGTAAATATCTCCTTAACATTTCATCTTTGTACCTTACAAGTTCTGAATATATATTAGGATATTGAACTTTAACCTCTTCTTCATCTATTTTATTGTCTATAAGTATATATTGCGTATATTTGTCTATTATGTATCTTTTACAATTTTTTGCTTTTACAAAATTTTTGATGAATTTTAATTCATTGTTTGTGAGTGTGTTGCTGTTTTTGATTTTGAAGGCTTTGTCAAAGCCCGATACAGGACCTACTCCAACTTTTGCAATACTCCCAAGAGGCATAAAGTTATTATCCTTGAATTCAAAATTGTGCGAGGACCAAACACCACTTGTTGTAAAATGTGAAATTAAGTAGTGTTCAAAAATTTCTTCATTTTTAAGATCAAAATTTTGAATAATATTTTTAAATGAAATTGACTTTTGTCTAATTTTAAACACTTTGATTTTTAAGTTTTCCAACCTAAAACTACCTTTTACAAATTTGAATATTATAGTTTCAGGATTTTCTCCACTGAATATTCTGGTTTCATCAAGGTCAATAATAGTATCAATTTTGCCGTTTAGTAAAATTGTGTTTCTAACAATTTTGCCATGAGTATTATAAAAAAAGTGATAAGGAACAATATATATAAGTTCTCCTCCTTCCTTCAAGATCTCAATTGCCTTTATAATGAAGGCATAATAAATATCTGATTCTGATGTTTTTGTTATGTTTTTTACGATATCTTTCATGTTTTGAGGCAAATTAGTATAATGAATGTAGGGGGGATTGCCTATTATCAAGTCAAATTTGATATCAAACCTGTATTGCAAAAAATCACCCAGTATTAAGTTGCACTTGTTATCTATTTCTTTTTTTGTTAGTTCATAGAGTTGTGGATCTATTTCAACTCCCCAACAGTTTTTGTAGTCTTTCTCAATAAGTTTTTTTAAGAACGCACCCCTGCCAAATCCTGTGTCAAGCACTAAACCTTCTCTATCCACTG
>JANXEB010000113.1 GCA_025058985.1 Candidatus Aenigmatarchaeota archaeon | reverse complement strand
ATCTTGGTTTATATTGCAAAGCTAGTGATAAATTTTCTTTAATAGGAAGTGATTTATCTAGTTATAAAAATCTTGTTGAAAAAGAATTAAAAGTAAATGTATTTACTATAAAGCTTTATAATTCAAACTTCATAGGTCTTTTTTCTGCTTTTAATTCTAATGGGATTGTTTTATCTAAGCTTTGCTATACGAATGAAATAAATGAGATTAAAAAAAATATAGGAGTTAATATTTATGTTTCAAAATCAAAATACACAGCTATTGGAAATTTAATTTTAACAAACGACAAAGGTTGTATAATTAGTAAAAAAATAGAGAAAAAAGAGAAAAAAGAAATAGAAAATGTTTTAGGTGTAGAAGTTGTTGAAGGAACGATAGCTAAGCTAGATTTGGTAGGATCTTCCGCTATAGCAACTAATAAATTTTGTTTATTACATAGAGATGCTAAGGAAAATGAAATAGAGTTAGTGAGAAATCTTTTAAAAGTTGAAGTTGGTATAGGAACTATTAATACGGGCTCCCCTTATATAGGATATGGTATGATAGCTAATTCAAATGGTTTTATAGTTTCTGAAAAAACAACACCAATAGAAATTAATAGAATTCTAGAGATTTTGAGAGACTAATATTTCTTTTAATTTTTCAACACATTCTGGATTTGCTAAGGTAGATAAATCTCCCAAATCTTCTTTTTTAATTAATCTTTTCAATATTCTTCTCATTATTTTCCCGCTTCTAGTTTTTGGTAAATCGTCAACATAAATTATTTTAGCTGGCCTCGCTATTGGACCTATTTCTTTTTCAACTAGTTTTATTAGCTCATTTGTTAATTGCTCATTTGGTGTAACATCTTTTCTTAAAATTACTAAAGCTAATGGAACTTCTCCTTTTATAGGATCTGGCATACCAATAACGGCAGATTCTATCACGTCTTTATGTCTATTTATTGCGTCTTCTATTTCTGCATTAGCTAATCTATGACCAGCTACTTTTAATACATCATCTTCTCTACCAGTTATTTTAATAAAACCATTTTCTATAAGAGCACCATCTCCAGTATAATAAATTCTGTTTCCGTATTTGCTCCAATAAGTTTCTATATATCTTTTTTCATCTTTCCAAAGACCTCTTAACATACCTGGTGAAAAAGGAGGTAATAAAACTAGAGAACCTCTTTCACCTTCTTTAACAGGTTTACCTTTTTCATCTAATACACTAGCTCTAGTTCCTGGAAAAGCCCTTCCAGCAACAGTTGGAATAAAAGGACCTATTCCAGGTAGCGCATTTATTAAATTTCCACCGGTTTCAGTTTGCCACCAAGTATCTATTATTGGACATCTTCCATTACCAACAACATTAAAATACCATAACCAAGCGTCTTTATCCACCGGTTCTCCAACACTTCCTAGAATTCTTAAAGAGCTTAAATCATGTTTTTTAACCCATTCGTCTCCATATTTCATTAACATTCTTATAGCAGTTGGAGCGGTATAGAAAATAGTTACACCATATTTTTCTATTATTTCCCACCATCTATCTGGTTGTGGATAATCAGGAACACTTTCATGCATTAAAATAGTAGTTCCATTTAGAAATGGTCCATAACAAACATAGGTATGGCCAGTAATCCAACCTAGATCTGAAGTACACCAAAATATATCTTCATCATGTAGATCAAAATTCCATTTTGCAGTCCAATATGCTTGTACTAAATAACCACCTGTTGTATGAACAATTGCTTTTGGTTTACCAGTTGTACCAGAAGAATATAATATAAATAAAACATCTTCACTATCTATAATCTCTGGTTTGCAATAATTTTTTGATTTTTTAATTATTTCATCATACCAAAAATCTCTCCCCTCTTTCATATTAATTTCATTAGAAGCTCTTTTAACAACTACAACTTTCTCTATACTTGTTCCTTCAATAGCCTCATCAGCACTTTGTTTTAAATTTATAAGTTTACCTCTTCTATAATAACCATCTGCAGTTATTAGAACTTTTGATTCAGCATCTAATATTCTAGTTTTTAATGCATTTGGACTAAAAGCGGAAAAAACTACAGAATGTATAGCGCCTATTCTAGCACAAGCAAGCATAGAAATTTGAATTTCAGGAATCATCGGTAAATAAATTGTAACCCTATCTCCTTTTTTAACACCAAGCTCTCTTAATGCATTTGCGAATCTATTTACTTCACGATATAAATCATAATAGCTAAGAAT
Source organism: Candidatus Aenigmatarchaeota archaeon (assembly GCA_025058985.1). Classification (GTDB taxonomy): domain Archaea; phylum Aenigmatarchaeota; class Aenigmatarchaeia; order CG10238-14; family SpSt-28; genus JANXEB01. The sequence continues at coordinate 5,973 of JANXEB010000113.1, read as the reverse complement.
TCTATTTTTTTCATTTGGTATATCTGGTTCCCAAATTATAGCTATTTTATTTTTTCTCCACGTATTTATATGTCTATCTAAGCAATTATAGGAGGCATTTAATTTACCACCAACAAACCATTTAAAATAAGGAGGTTTTTCAACATATGTTTTTTTCCATGTTTTAAACCAACTAATTCCTTCTCTAGCTAACTTTTCCCAAAATTTTATAGGATTTTCTCCAGCTTCTTTATAAATTTTTTCGTTTTTAACAAAAGCAATTTTTTTCATTTCTTTTGAAGGAAAATAAAATTTTCCTTTTTTAACAACCCATTTTACCATAATTTTAATTTCTTTTTTGTTATTTATTTTAAATTTTTAGGATTGCTTAGTAGTAATTTTTTAGATATAAAAATATTTAAATACTTAATGCATTAAGTTTATTATGGCTTTCGAAGAAGAGGAAGAAGACTTAGAAGAAGAGGAAGAGTTTGAAGAAGAAGAGGAAGAGTGGGAAGAAGAGGAAGAGTTTGAAGAAGAAGAATACTAGAAGCTTCTAGCTTTTTTTCTTTTTTAGTTAAAAATTTTTATTATTTTTTCTAAAGCTTTTTTTAGAGCGTCAATATCTTTTTCATCGTTATAAATATAAAAACTAGCTCTTACTATGGAACTAATTTTTAGTCTGCTCATTAATGGCATTGCACAAGCATGACCACTTCTAACGGCTATTCCAAATTTTTTGTCCAGCATATCTGCAACATCATGACTATGGACATTTTTTATATTAAATGAAACTAGGCCAACTCTTTTTTCAACATCTTTTGGACCATAAATTATTATTTTATCATTATTTAGTTTTTCAAGTGCATATTTTGTTAGCTTTTTATCGTGTTTTCTAATTTTTTTCATTCCAATTTTTTCCAAATATTCTATTGCTTTACCAAAACCTATTACGTCAGCTATATTCGGCGTACCAGCTTCAAATTTATGCGGCAAATCATTCCATTTAGTTTCGTTTATACTAACTTCTTTAATCATTTCACCACCCATTAAAAAAGGTTCCATTTCTTCTAAGATTTCTCTTTTTCCATATAATATTCCAACACCAGTAGGGCCAAGCATTTTATGCGCACTGAAGGCTAAAAAGTCGCAGTCAATATCTTTAACATCTATTTTTAAATGTGGTACAGATTGAGCCGCATCTACAACAGCAATAGCATTGTTTTCATGAGCAGTTTTACATATTTCTTTCACATCATTAATAGTTCCAAGAACATTTGAAGCATTTGTGAAAGCAACGACTTTAGTGTTTCTATCTATTTTAGAATTCAATTCGTCATTATTTAAAAAGTATTCTTCATTAATATCAACAACTCTAAATTCTAGATTTTTTGTTTTGCACAAATATTGCCATGGAACAAAATTGGAGTGGTGTTCCATTATTGTAGTTACTATATTCCCATCCTTTATTTTTCTTCCATAAGAGTATGCTACTAAGTTTATTGCTTCTGTAGTATTTTTAACAAAAATTATTTCTTCTTTTTTAGCGTTAATGAACTTTGCGATTTTTTTCCTACTATCTTCAAACATCTCCGTAGCTTCTTCTCCTAATGTATGAATACTCCTAAGTATGTTTGCGTTATGTTTTTTATAAAAATCTTCTATTGCTTTTATCACCTGAATGGGTTTTTGTGTTGTTGCAGCATTGTCTAAATATATCAATCTCTTTCCATTTATTTTTCTTTTCAATATAGGAAAGTCCTTTTTAATTTTCGAAAACATGATAATAATTTATTATAGGTAATTTAAATTTTTCATAATCGTCTGGAAATATTCTTGGGCAGGCACAATTAATTAATAAATCTAACTTTAATCCTTCTAGTTTTTCTTCTGATATTTCGTCAAAAGCTAAAATATAACATTTTTTACCCACTTTCTCTAAAAGTTTTTTTAGTTTGAACGGGTTACCGAACATTTGTCCTTTTTTCCAGCTAACTAGTATACCAATATTTGTTGCGTTTTTTAATACAACTTTGTTCCAAGCAATTATTTTTTCGTATTTTTCAAAATCTTTTGAAAGATTAACTAGTCTATTCTTATCTATGTCAAATACGAATATAGGTTTTTTGATTTTTTGGAATAATGCTAATGCATAAAATTTTCCTGATGTTATTAATAGAAAACAATCTACTTTTTTTTCTATCATGGAAGCGGCACTAATGTTGCAACCGGTTATTTGACCTTCATATCTTAGTGTTTTTGCTAAGAATACTTTTTTTCCTATACTTTTCAAATATTCTTTGACTCTTTTCAGTATAGGAATAAAATTAACGCTAGAAATTAAACCAATTTTTTTATAGTTTATTTTTTCAAGTTCTTTAAAATTAATATCTTTGTTTATAAAAAACTCGTAATAAATTGTTTTTATTTTTGTTTTTACTCCAAAGTCAGAATGACCAATATGTAGAATAGTATCGCATTTAAAAAGCCTTGCTTCATACTCTCTAACGTCACAAGCTCCGTAGTTATTTTCCATACAAACAATAGTTTCAAAACCATTTTTTTCCAAAATATTTACTATTTTTAAAATTTCCTGTTTTAAACCGTCTGCTATTTGAATAAATATTCTTTTTGCACCAATTTTTTTTAGTTTTTCAATCAAATCTTTCATAATTTATTTTGATTAACGAAAATACATTTATAATGGTGAGAAATTTAAGGAAAATTATTAATAGAGCAAGAAAAGGTTATTTTAAATCGATAACAAAAGAAGAGAAAGTAACTAAGGTTACTATAGAAGCTCCAGAAGTAAAAGCACCTTACATTAAAGTAGAAGGCGGCCCCATACCTTCTGTTGGAGCGGAAAAGGTAGGTATAGTTGAAAAAAAGGGTATAAGAATTCCAGAATTTTCAAAAGTAAGCTTCGGTATAAAAGAAAAGGTTATTGAGGAAGAAAAAGTTAGGTTGGTTTATCCTCTAATACCAAAAACGCAATCGAAAGATGAAAAAATATATGCATATGCAAAAATATATTGGGATGAAAAAAATCATAGATATTTCTATGAAGTTGTAGAACCAAAATTGACTGAAAGTCAAAAAACTTTGTTAGAGAAGATTAAATATTTAATAGAACAAAAACTGGATATAGATGTTTCTAGGCTTAAAAAAACTGAAGCAATTGCTTTCTTAAGAAAAAATTTTGAAGAAATAGTTTCTACCTATAAAATAAGACTTAGCAGTGATGAAAAAGACATCTTTTTTTATTATATTCAAAGAGATTATGTGGGTTTAGGGAAGATAGAACCAATTATACAAGACGATAACATAGAGGATATTAGTTGTGATGGCGTAAATATTCCGATTTTTGTGTTTCATAGAAATCCGAAAATAGGTTCAGTAATTACAAATGTTGTTTTCGAAAATGCAGACGAATTGGATTCTTTCGTTTTGAGGTTGGCTCAGCTCTGCGGGAAATCTGTTTCTATACTAAATCCATTCTTAAATGGTTCATTACCAGACGGAACAAGAGTTCAGGCAACCTTAGCGACAGATATAGCTAGAAGAGGAAGTAATTTTACTTTAAGAAAGTTTACTCAAAAACCATTAACACCGGCACATCTATTAACGTTCAATACTCTAGATGTTAAGTCATTGGCTTATCTATGGCTAGCTGTAGAGTACGGTCAAAGTGTTTTAGTTTGTGGTGGTACAGCTAGTGGTAAAACAAGTTTGTTAAACATTCTTTCAATGTTTATTAAACAAGATAAAAAAATAGTTTCTATCGAAGATACAGCTGAAATAAAGCTTCTTCATCCGCATTGGGTTCCACATGTTGCAAGAACAACAATAGCTACTAAAGAAGGAGAAGTAGATTTATTTGCTTTATTGAAAGAAAGTTTAAGACAAAGGCCTGACTATATAATAGTTGGAGAGGTTAGGGGGCCAGAAGCATATGTATTGTTTCAAGAAATGGCAACTGGCCATCCAAGCCTAGCTACAATCCATGCCGAAAACATTCAAAAGCTTATAGATAGATTGACAACACCACCAATAAATTTACCACCAACATTAATACAAGCCGTTGATATTCTTATATTTATTTCTCAAACTAGATACAGAGAGAAAGTTGTTAGAAGGATAACAGAAATTTTTGAAGTTATAGGTTTTGATAGAGCTACTAACTCACCAATAGTTAATTTAGTTTTCAAATGGGATGCCCTTAATGATAAGTTTGATAATATTAATCCAAGTTATATTTTGAGGAAGATCTCTGAGAAGTGGGGCATTAGGGAAAGCGAATTGGCAAATGAATTATCTAGAAGAATGCTTGTATTAAACTGGGTTAAAGAAAAAAATATCGTTGATTATGAAAATTTTCATAAGGTTATTCTAGCTTATTATATCTATCCGGATAGGTTGATTGAATTGATAAAATCCTCTAGTTAATTTTTTTGACAATACTTTCATCTAGTTCATTAGTCTCTACTCTATAAATTTTACTTGCTAAAACGTCTTGCATAGATTCTTCATGTGTTATCAAAATTATTTGATCTACAAATTTGTTTAGATTAGAGCTTAAGCTATTCTTTAAAAACTCTATTGCTTTTTCATCTAAGTTATGCGTTGGTTCATCTAGTAGTAAAATTTTGACGTTAGGAGCGGCAATAGATGCTAAAGCGATCCTAAAGCATAGATTTGCAAGTACTTGTTCACCACCACTACATTTACCTAAATCATGCCATCTATTAAAATTGTCTTTTATTTTTATTACATAATCATTGTTTTCAAAATAAACTTGTATATCTACGTATTTCGAATAAGGGTATAATTCTCTCCATATTTGAGAAAGAATGTTGTTTGAATTTTTTATAAAATAATTTCTGATTTCGCTTTGTGTATAAGTTAATGATTTTATAAATTTTTGAATAAAATTGTTATAACTTTCTAGAGTTTTTATTTCATTTTCAATTTTTTCAACTCTATTTATTTCTTTTATAATGTTTTCAAGCTCTTTTTCTATTAAGTTTCCCCTTCCTTTAAGCTTTTCATTTTCTATTTCTAAAAAATGTATTTCCTCTTTAACTTTTTCATAAGTTTTTTTGATATCTTCTAAGTTCGGCGGAATAGATTTTTCAACGAGTTTTATTTTTTCTTGAATAACTTTAGCTTCATTAATTTTTTCTTCTATTTTTAGTTTTCTTCTTTCCAATTCTTCAATCTTTTCTAATTTTCTTTTTATATTTTCCAACAATTTTTCTAAACTTTCTATTTCAGTTTTTATTCTATTCAATTTGTTTTCAGCATCTTTTTTTTCTTCTGTTTTTTTGAACAAAGAATTTTCTAAACTTGTTAGTTCTGTACTTAAGTTATTAATACTTTTTTCTATTTCTACAAAGTTTTCTAGAGATTTTTTAATTTCTTTGTATTTTTCAACTAAAGTTTTTATTTCATTAACTTCTTTTTCTAGTTCTACTATGTATTTTTCTATTTCCGCAACTCTATTTTTAATGTTTAATAAATGTTTTTCTTTGTGCAAAATAATATCTTTTTTTCTATCTTCTTGTAAATAGCTTTCGCAAACAGGACACTTGCTGCCACTCAACTTTAAACTAGATAAACTACTTTCTACTTCTTTAATTCTAGCTATTAATTCGTATTTTTCTTCTTTATATTTTTCTAACTTTTTTTCCTTTTCTTTCAAAAAATTTTCTGGATTATTAGTATAAATAGCTTCTATGTTTTTAATTTTTTCTTTTTGAACTTCTAGCTCAGAAATTTCTTTTTTTAACTCTTCCAATTTCTCTTTCTTTATTTCAATATTACTTTCTATTCTGGAAATCTCTTTGTTTATTTCGATAAATTTTATTTCTGTTTCTTCTCTTTCTCTTCTCTTCATTTCTATAACTTTTTTTAAATTATTATAATCAACTTCTATCCTGTCCTTTTCTAGACCACCAACTTCATAGTTAAGTATATTTATTTCTTCTGATAGTT
>JANXEB010000063.1 GCA_025058985.1 Candidatus Aenigmatarchaeota archaeon | reverse complement strand
TTTATTATGAAATTATGAATTTTGGATCTAATATAAAGAATATTTTAATTTATATAACATTTTTAATAATACTTTCTTTTGGTTTACTATTTAACAGGCTTAATTTTGCTCCACTTAATATAGACGATTGTTGTTTTATCCAGATAGCTAAAGAGATGGTATTGACAAAGGAGTATATGACTTATAAATTAGGTGGGAAAATATTTTTCGATAACAAACCTCCAATGTTTTTGTGGATATTAGCAATTTCAGGTAAAATTTTTGGTTTTAATAATTTTTCAATGAGATTACCTTCTGCCATTTTTGGTTTAATTAGTGTTTTATGTTTATTTATTTTTATTTCTAAATTTTTTAATAACTATACTTTAGGATTTCTTACCTCTTTTATTTTTTTGTTTACTCAACAGGTTCTTTATTATAGTCGTAGTGCAACAATGGAAATTCTTTATTCTTTATTTATCTTTTTATCTTTAGTGTCTTTTTGGCATGGTTATTACTATAATAAAAAATTTGGGTTCTATCTAACAGGAATTTTTGTAGGTTTTGCTGTTATGACGCGAAATATAGTAGGATTTTTAGTATATGGAGTAATTTTTGTTTATTTGTTGATTGTACGAGAAAATAGAGTTTTAAAAAATCTACATTTTTGGTTAGGAATTTTTTTGTCTATACTTATATCATTACCCTGGCACTTATATATGCTTGTAAATTTTGGAAAGGAATTTAGTAATGCTTATTTCAATGTTATTATAAGATATTTTTTTAAAGAAAAAAAGCTATGGTATGAATATATCAGAAAAATTTTAGAAAATTATTGGCCGTGGTTACCTTTTTTAATAATGGGTATTTACAATGAAATTAAAAATGTTTTTTTTAATAAACAACGGTCTGAACTAAAACAGTTTTCTACTTTGATGTTGATATTCACTATTATATTGTTTTTGTTATTAAATATCAGTAAATATAAATTCCCACAACATCTTATGCCTTTGTACTTTCCATTTGCTATTTTTTCAGCAAAATATTTATTGAAACTTGATATTGTAAGAAATTATATCTTTACAAAAATTTTTATCTTTATGGGAGTATTGTATGTAGTGATATCTATATTTTATCCTATACTACCTTTAACTTTGGATAGTCAAGAATATAAAAATACTATTAAAATGTTTGAATATATAAAGAGTATAAAAGACGATATATACGTTTTAGAAGATGAATACTACTGGCATTACCACAACGGGGCTTTGGTTTACGCGGACAAAAAGGTTATTGCTGTACCTAAAAATATTTCTAAATTTGAAAAAGGATATCTTTTGTTGAAGAAGAAAGTAGCTGGTCGGTATGAGAATTTTAAGGAATATTATAAAGTATATGAAACTTTGGATGATTTGCTTCTTTATAACAATAATAAAAATTTAGCATATACCCAGCAACAATTGTCTTTAAGGTAATGATAAAGATTAAAATTTCTAAAAAAATTTTAGTATTTTATTACATAATTACGGTTTAAAAGAGAAATTTATGAAACAAGGAGAAAAAGATTATTTAAAGAAAATAGGGGAAGGAGGTGAAGAACACGCTTTTAATAAACCCTTTTCTGATATACACCGTGGCCGTTATTTAATTGATATTGGTATTATTCTTTCTTTGTTGCCTCCACCTCCAGCAAAACTGTTAGATATGTGATGTGGAACTGGTTGGACAAGTGTGTTTTTTGCAAAATCTGGATACGAAGTGACTGGTATAGATATTTGCGAAGATGCAATCAGATTAGCAAACCTTAATAAGGTTAGATATAATTTAGAAAATTTGAAGTTCTTTGTTAGTGATTATGAAGATATATATGATAATTTGAAAGAAGATAAATTTGATATAGTTGTATTTTATGATTCATTACATCATGCTGAAAATGAATTTTTAGCGTTAAAATGCGCTTACGATGTTCTTAAAGTCGGAGGTGTTTGTATTACAGTTGAACCTGGTAGATTTCATGGTATAATGCCAGCTTCAAGAAAAGCTGTAGAGACTTATGGAGTTAATGAGAAAAGTATGCCGGCTTCAAAAATTATAAAAATTGCAAAAATTGTTGGATTTAAAGAAGGTAAAGAATTTTTTTCTGGAGAAACTATCGTTAATCATTTTTTAAAGAAAAAATTAAATTTTCGTTTAACGATCATTAGGTTTATTAAAATTTTAATTTCAGAGTTTATTTATGATATCTTTGGTTCTTCTGTAACTTTATTAAAGAAATAATTTCTATTATGGTGAAAAAATTATATAAGTGGTATATAAAAAAATTATTTTATTTCTTTTTAATATTGGCGCTTTTTTTCTGTAGAGACATTTTTGCTTTTGTCTCCACAGCTCAGGATAGCTTGTTATGTTCAGAAATAGTTTCGTTTCAAGATTTGCAGGTTTCAACAAAAAGTTATCTTGATACATCAATTGAGTTTTTTAGTCCAGAAAAATCTTCTTTCCAAAATGAAACAGTAAATACAGGGTTTTATAATTATATTCAATATATGTATTGGTTAGACAATCCAATACTTTTAAATCC
>JANXEB010000028.1 GCA_025058985.1 Candidatus Aenigmatarchaeota archaeon | reverse complement strand
ATATTTCTGAAGATATGAAATATGGTTTTATAGTTGTTAATGATATAACAGAATCAATAAGAGTTAAATTTTTTAATGAAGATGTTGAGCTAATAAAAGATTTACAAAAGGGAGATATAGTTACTGTTATTGGAAAAGTTAGAGAATATAGTGGAGAAATTTATGTTGTTGGTGAAGCAGTAAGTGTTGTTAGTTTTGAAACCGAGTTAAGAAGAAAAAAAGAAGCTATTGAGTTTATAAAAAAATTCTCAACTACAAAAAAAGAAGTTGATTATAAGCAACCAATTTTAAGATTTATTAAAGAGATGGATGATGGAAACGGTGTAGATATAGGAAAAATAATAGAATCTTTTCAAATTCCCCTGTCTTTTATAGATAAGGCAATTTCAGAGCTTTTAGAGGAGAAAAAAATAATAGAAATATTGCCATCTGTTTATAAAGTAAATGCTTAAGAGTGCTTTGTTTTTAGATTTTTACGAATTAACAATGGCTAGGGCTGATTTTGTAAATAGAAATTTTTCTAGAGTTACAGAAACTTATTTTTTTAGAAAATGTCCAGAATACTTGGGAGCATTTATTATTTTTTGTGGTTTAGAACAAGTTGTAGATTTTATATTAAATTTTAAATTTAAAAAAAGAGAGATAAAATGGCTTAAAGAAAGTTATGGAAGTTATTTTGATGACGAATTTTTAAATTATTTAAAAATTTAAAGCCAAATGTTGATGTTTATTCTGTTCCAGAAGGTACTGTTGTTTTCCCAAAAGAACCTTTGTTACACGTAACTGGAAATACAATTTTTGTTCAACTTATTGAAACTTTTTTGTTAAACGTTTTAAATTTTCAAAGTCTTATAGCTACTAAAGCTTTTAGATGTGTTCATGCTGCTAAAAATAGAGATGTAATAGATTTTGGAGCAAGAAGAGCACACTCTCCTTTAGCTGCTTTATTAGCGGCAAGAGCTTCATATATAGGAGGTGTAAAAGGTACTTCTTTAGTTTTAGCTGGAAAAATTTTCAACATTCCTTGTTATGGTACTGTTGCACATAAATTTATACAGGAAAGAGATAGTGAAGAAGAAGCTTTTAAAGATTTTTTAAGAGCATTTCCAAATTCAACTCTTGTTATTGATACTTATAATACGATTGAAGGAGCTAAAAAAGTTGTTAAACTATTGAAATATGGTTATAAAGTAAGTGGAGTAAGAATTGATAGCGGGAATTTGCTAAAACTATCAAAAAAGGTTAGAGAAATTTTTGATAAAGAAGGTTTTAAAAATGTAAAAATTATTGCGAGTGGTGATTTAGATGAATATAAAATTGATTATTTAGTAAAAAATAATGCACCAATAGATGTTTTTGGAGTCGGTACAAGGTTAGTTACTGGTGCAAATTTTGATTCCATAAAAAATAGAGGAGGCGTTTCTGCTTTGAACGGAGTTTATAAATTAGTTGAAGTTTATAAAAAGAAAAAAGTAGTTCCGAAATTTAAAATTGGTAGTAGAGAAAAGGCAGTACCACCTTATAAAAAACAAATATTTAGAATAATAAAAAATGGAAAAATTGTTAAAGATGTTATTGGTTTATTTGATGAAAAAATTAATGGAGAAAAACTTTTAGTGAAAATAATAGAGAAAGGAAAGTTAGTAGTTAAACTTCCAAAATTAAAGAAAATAAGAGAGAGATGTAGAGATCAAATGAAAATGTTAGATGAAAAATATAAAAGAATCAGAAATTGGGAAGAGTTTCCAGTTGAATATAGTAGAAAATTAAAAGAATTGTGTAAAAAATTTTTATAATCACAAGGTTTTTTAGTTTGTAGTTATTATATTATGTTATATCTTTCCTAGAAACACTAAGTTCAGGTATTATTAAATAAGTCTATAATTTTTTTCTAGACACTTTCTAACACTTCTTCAAAAATTCTTTTCATATTCTCGGCATATTTTGTAGTAGTTATATTTTTTCTTACAAACTTATAACCATTTCTAACTATCTTATTATAAA
>JANXEB010000095.1 GCA_025058985.1 Candidatus Aenigmatarchaeota archaeon | reverse complement strand
TAGGTGGATTAATAGGAATATTTTGTGGTTTTATTATTGCCGGAATTATTTCTGAAAGTGGTTTTGTAGTGAGAGGAGTTGCTGGTAGGATTACAATAGTGGAAGTTAAAATTACACCACAATTAATTTTGTTTGCTCTTCTATTTTCTTTTTTTGTAGGTGTTATTGCAGGAATTTTACCAGCTAGAAAAGCAGCTAGTTTACAACCAGTAGAAGCATTGAGATACGAATAGTTGCTATTTTTATCAAATTTTGTTTATTTTTTATAGTTAAAAATAAATCAATGTTTACTAAATTAAAAACTGTTTAAATTAAATTAAATTAAAATTACATATTATGGAATTACAACCAATAACTACACAAATGTATATTGGTATATTTCAAATAGAAAAGAACTGGACTAAAGAATGTTTAGTTAATTTACCTGTTTATATATATGATAGAGTAAAACATTTTGGAGTACCTAGAATTAATTCAAAAGGCGAGCTACAACTATTGTACAAAAAAGATAAAGAGGATTTAGATAATGATTTTCTTCTTAATCTTTTTTACAATTATTGCTTGGGTAAATCAAAGTATTTTATTGACGATGAATTAAGAAAAAAATTATTTTCAAAACTAATAAAGCACATGATAGAAGGAAAAGAAGAGAAAAGAGATGATGTATATATAATTTTTGTAGATATACCTCGTAGTATATTAAGCGAAAGTCAATTCAAGTTACTTCAGGAATATTGTTACAGTTTTAATGAAGATAAAATAAAGATTCCGGTTAATAGAAGTTGGTTTAGAGAAAAAATAGAAAAAGCAATAAAAGATTTGAGAAGAGAGCCAATTAGTGTAAAAATAAATTATGTTGATAATAAAGAGCCAAATGTTATTTTACCGTATACTTTTTTGTTTCCAGAAGGAATGTACTTCTGTTTATTGAAAATATATCTATATCAAGCTTTTACTCATTTTAGTAGTCTGTGAACTTCTTTCTTGTTTCCTCCTTTGTTTCATTAAATGGATAAATTTTTGTAATTTCTAAACCTGCTAATGTTCTGTATCTAGGGATAATTATTATTTTTTCACGATTTCTACTTATCATATCTTCTAGCCAATTCATTCCACTTAATTTTTTCATTTTCTCTCTTCTAGTTATAGCTTCAAAAATCTTATCCAAATAAACGTTTCTATCATTATATATCCAATCAAAACTAAAGTTATTCATTTGTTCTTTACCAAAGATAGTTAATTGTAAATGTATATGTTCTATGCTTCTTCCCGAATTTGGTCCTACATTAGCGTAAATACTATAAATTGGTTTTCCTTTTTTATAGAATAATTCATAAAGTAAACATAACCATTCCTTAGATTTTTCTAGTAACTTATAGATTTTTTTATAATCAAATTCAGAAAAATTTTTTATATGACTTCTAGGAGTGATCATAACGTTACCTAAGGAGTACGGAAATATGTTTAATATTGTTAAAAAATCTTCATCACAATCTACGATGTAAGAGAATAATTCTTGAGAGTGTTCGTACTTTCCAATTTTTCCAATTTTTGAAAGATGACAAATTATGCATTCTTTTTCTTGAACGTTCTTGTATATTTCTATTCTTCTAAACGGTACATAATATTTCCAATCACGAAAATTGTTTGTAATTGCAATATTATATGATTCCTCCATATCTTTAAAGTAACCCTTTTTAATTTTATCAATAGCTTTTAGTATAGCATAAGATAACTCTTCTAACTCTTCTTTACAGAGTTCATAAAAGTGTTTTTTTAATTTATTTTTGAAAACAATTGTACCAGGAACATAGATTTCTTCTCCATCTGTAAAAACATTCCAATAATCTAGGTTAAACAAATCCTTCTCTAGGTTCATGAAATTAATATAGCGTTTACTACACCATCTCTACTAGGTCTTGAAGTAACCTTAGCTAATCCTATTTCTGTTTTGATTAGAGCTCCTTTTGTAATTATCTTAGCTCTCTCAAAATTAGGGTTTGCTTTATTCTCAACAACATCCAATATTTTAACTTTTTTTAAAGTTTTTGACTTGCTATCAAGAACATTTGCGTAGAAAGTAGTTAAAAGAGCTACTTTGTTTTTGTAAACAACTCTTTTATCATTTTTGTCAAGTTTTGTTAGCAACGGATCAGATCCAATATCTCTTCTCTTCTTTTTTCTGTATTTTGGTATTTTTTTACCCGTACTTGTCAAACCAAGATAATTTCTAAACTGTGCCATATAATAATTTTATAATAGTCAAAATATTTATCCTTTTCTTCCTTGTGATTTGAATAAAGCATCAACTCTACTTAAAGTATCACATTCCTCAATACTTTTATCATCTCTTATCCTAATAAATCTAGGAAATCTTAAAGCATAACCAGATTCATAATTAGGACTTTTTTGAATTTCTTGATAACCAACTTCTATAACTATTCTTGGTTTTACAATAACATCTCTGCCACTTTGTTTTATTATATCTTTTGATAAAATATCTGTTAACATTTGGTACTCTTCTTCTGTTAAACCAGTACTCATCATACCACATGATAATAGTTTACCAGTATTTTCATCTCTACAAGCTAATAAATAACTAGTTAACCATCTTGCTCTTGCACCTTCTCCCCATGTTGCTCCAATTATAACTAAATCTAAACTTTCCATAGTTTCTTTTATTTTATACCACCCACCAACATGTCTACCAAAAATATATGGAGCATCTAGGTTTTTTATCATTATTCCCTCTTGTTTTAACTCTTTAGCCTTTTTATAAAAATTTTTTATTTCATCTATAGTTTTTGGAATAATGCTTTCAGCTATTTTAATTTTTCTTTCTTCCTCTCTTACTATTTCAAATAAGATATTTCTTCTTTCTTTTAGTGGAAGATTAAATAAAGTTTTTCCATCTACGAAAACTATATCGAATAAGTTTAACTGGACTGGGATTTCTTTTATCATTTTTTCTATTTCATATTTTCTATGAATTCTTTGAGAGAGCTTTTGAAATGGTAAAGGTTTGTTATCTTCATCTATGGCCCATATTTCTCCTTCAACAATACATTGATTTGCTTTTATATTTTTTTTGCAACATTCAACAATATCTGGAAATTGATTTGTAACATCTTCTTGTCTTCTAGAGAATATCCAAATTTTATCAAAATCTTTGTGGATTTGAGCTCTGAAACCGTCGTATTTAAATTCACAAATAATGTTTGGATATTCATTTACTACATCTTCAATACTTTCAGCTGCTAAGCCAAGCATTACTTGTATTGGTCTTCCTAAAACTGGCTTAACATTTAACAAACCGTTTTTACCTTCGTTCTTTGCTATAACCACAACTTCAGAGAAATCAGTTAAAATGTTCCATGCAAATTCAACAACGTTTCTTTCTTCTCTACTTTTTAAAAAAGCTTCCGATATAGCATCTATTAAAATACCTTCTGCAACACCGACTCTCAACTCTTCTAATATAGTTCTAACTATATATTTAGCTTCTTCTGGTTGAGAATTGTTTAACAAATATGAAATTGATAGCAATTTTTTTTCTTGAGAACCTTCTCCACTACTTAAACCAATTTTTTGCATAGTATAGTAAACTTCTTTTACACTTAAACTTTTTTTAATAAAAACTTTTTGTTTCATGTTTTTAATACAATGTTCAGCAACACTTCCCAAATCTCCAAGCTCTCTGAATAAATCTTCTATTTCTTTTGTAGAAAAACCAGTTGATTTAGAAATGGCCTTTATCATTAATTGAGTAGCTACTCCAAGTTCTATTTGTTTATATTTTGGAAATACTCTTCCTTCTATTAAGCTAGTGCATATTTTAAGCTCTTCGTCATCTTGAATTTTTTCTAAAAACTTTGAGATGATAGAGGCTTTTTCTAATTTTGATGTAGTTTTTTCTAGTGATGAGTAAATTTTAACAAAATCTATATATTTTAAATTCATAAATTCTATTTTCGTAAATAATTTTTATGGGCCGATAGTCTAACGGTTAGGACATCACCCTGACGCGGTGAAGATCCCGGTTCAATTCCGGGTCGGCCCATTTATTCTAGAATTTTTTATTTTTTTAAAAACGATGATAGTCCAGTTTGTTTTCCTTTATTGAGCGATTCGATAAGAATATTTATATATTTTTCAACTCTTTCTATAGAAAAATTTCTTTCATCAACCATGAATTTTATTATTTTTTCTTTATTAACTTCTTTCTGTTCTAGTTTTATATTTTCATTAATAGGCGGGTTCTTAAAAAATTCTAGAATTTCGAAAGGATCTACATCAAATTCCCATTTAATCGTTTTTAGTATTTTATCAAGCGTTCTATATTCTTTAACTAATTTTAAAGCAGTTTTTATTCCAATTCCTTTTACTCCATTTACATTATAGTCAGTTCCTATTAAAATACCTATTATTATTAATTGTTCTTGGTTTATATTGTTCTGCTTCAAAGTTTCTTCTAAGCTTATTATTTCTGGTTTTATCTCTACATAAATGTCTTTACCAGGTAGTTTTCTTTTTCCACTTAAAGACAGATTTCTTGCTAAAAAAGGAGAACCAAAAAGTAAGGAATCGTAATCTTGACTACAAGAATAATCTACAAAGTTTTTTTTACACATAAAAGCACACTGGGCTTCCCCTTCACTTAAGGCATCTATATAATTAACACCCATATAGTCCAAAAGTTCTTTACATTCTTTAACCATTCCCTCACTTAATCTCGCAGAAGCTTGTGCATATTTCATTGCCTCTTCACCACTTTCCAAAGCTTCTAACCATTTTTTTTCTGCTTCCTCTTTTCTTTTTTCTCTTATTTCTAAAGTTGACTTTTTAAATTTTGGTGGTTCTCCATCAAAAACCAAAATTGGTTTTATTCCATTTTCTATTAAATTTATTGTTCTGTAAAATAATCCAGAAATGTGTGAAGTTATTCTTCCCTTTTCGTCTCTTAGAGGTTCACCAGTTTCTCTATCTCTTATTGTTGTTAAAAATTGATAAATATAATTATGGGCATCAATAGCAATTTTTTTACCGGAAAAAAACTCAAGCTCAACTTCTTTTTTAATAGTTATTTCTCCAATTTTAACTCCCACAAATTAATTTTTTTAATTCTTTTCTTATTTAGTTTTTCGTTTTCTGCAAAAATAGAGCAAAACTTACTAAAAAGTATTGAAAACTTAAATTCTATTGATGTTATTTTAGTTTCTGAAACTGAATTAAATAATGGCGAGTTATTAATCAAAGCTGAAAATTATTATTACAAAGTAAAAGTTGATAAAAATAATGTAAACAATTTTCTGAAAGATAATAGGATAAAAGCTATTTACGAGAATAAAATAGTTAGATATCTTAGAGAAACTTCTCTACCAATAATGAAAATAAATCTAACTAAGAATTTTTTTAAAGTAAATGGGAGTAGTATAAATATTTCTATAATAGATACTGGAATTTATCCACATGATGAGTTAAAAGATAGAATAACATTACAAAAATGTTTTATATCTATTGCTGGAAAAAAATGTCCACCGAACAATGTTGAAGAAAGTGATAATGCTACTGATGATAATGGTCATGGAACTCATGTTGCGGGAATAGCTGCTGGAGTTAATGGAGTAGCTTCTAATGCATCAATATTTGCAATAAAAGTTTTAAATGCTTCTGGATTTGGTAGTTTGATTGATGTTATAAAAGGTATAAATTTTTCTGTAGAAAAAGGGGCTCAAATAATTTCCTTAAGCTTAGGTTCTGTTGAAGACTGTTATTATTTACCAATAGATAATATAGTTGATGAGTTAACTAAAACAAAAAATGTTTTATTCATTGCAGCAGCTGGCAATTCTGGTCCAAATAGCAATACCATAGCTTCTCCAGCTTGTGCAAGATCTACGATAGCTGTTGGCGCAGTAGATAGAAATGGGATGATAACAACTTTTAGTTCTAGAGGACCTACTTCTGATAATAGAGTAAAACCGGATTTGGTAGCTGTCGGAAAAAATGTCAACTCTACTTATTTGAATAATGAATTTGAGATAGCATCTGGTACTAGCATATCTACACCATTTATTACAGGAATAGCTGCTTTAGTTTATGAAATGTTTTATAGAGTTTTTAAAGAATTTCCAAATCCATTATTGGTAAAATCTATAATTCTAACAGCAACAGATGGGATTGAAAGAAATAATACATATGGCTCCGGCTTGATAAATGCTTATGAAGCACTAAAACTAGTTAATAGAAGCTTTTTCAGAATTAATAATACAAACAAAACCTTTATAGTAAGATCTTTAAAAAATGATTCAAAAGTTAAGATAACTTTAAATTGGTTAGGAAACGCTAATATAAATCTAAGTTTTTTAAATTATCAAATAGATAGTAATGATAATGTTAAACAATTGTATTTAGAAGGTTTGAGTAAAAACTATTATGAAGTTAGAATAACCACTAACGCTAGTGAAAACTACTATTTAGTTTCTAATTTACCTTTCGTGGTAAATTCTTCCGTAAAATCCCCTCGAAATAAAAGTTACAATATTAGTACAATATTTTTCAACATAACGTTAGATGAAATTGTTGATAATATAAAACTTTTTGTTAATGATGAAGAATATTTATTGATTAATGAAACATTATATAACTATTACAATTTTTCTTTTTTAACAGATGGTTATTATAATGCTACTTTTATCATTGATTTTGATGAGAAATCTGTATTTTTTACTATAGATACGACTAAACCAATTGTAAGTTTGATAACTCCAATAAACGGAACTATTTATAATCACTCTTTAATAAATTTTAATTTTACTATAATTGAAAATAACTTAGATAGATGTTGGTATATTTTAAACAATGAAGTTACTTACATCAAAGATTGTTCGAACTTTACACTACAACTACCCGAAAACGAGTATTTTTTTGTGCTATTTTCAAATGACACTGCTGGCAATATTAATTTTTCAAATGTATCTTTTAAAGTTTCTTTGCCACCAAGAAATTTAATAATAGGAAAGAATTCTACTTTTATAGGTGTTGGAGATTTTTTACTTATCTTCAGTAAATGGATTGATTTAGATGGTTTATCTTCTGCTATTTTTTCAACTAATGAAACTGGTGAATGGGTTAATTATACTACAATAAATTTAAACAATAATATAGAAGAATGGATAAACTTTACTTGGAGAAATTCTTCTTTGGAATTTGGTTCTGTAATAGCTTTTAGAATTTACGTTAATGACTCTTATGGAAAAGAAAGTTATGTAGAAACTTTTGTAAAAATAGATAACGAACCACCTTATTATACTTTTGTTAACATTAGCGAAGCTATTTATGAGAGAGATATTTATTTGAATATAAGTGTTTTTGATAATGTAAATGTTGATAAAGTCTGGATAGAGATAAACTTTACTAAGAGCTTTAAAAATTATACTGCTTTTAAAGATAATAATGTTTACTATTTCATAGTTGGTGGAAAAAATAATTCTGCTGGAAGCATTGTTTTCTTTAGATGGCATTTTAACGATACTAGTGGTTTTTATAACTTTACTGAATTTTTCAATTATACTGTAAAAAAGTTTAATGTTTTGCTACAACTTTATTTGAATGGTAAGCAAAAAAACTTAACATTGGAAAAAAATGATGTTCTAAATATAACAGCTATTATTAATACTAATAAAAACTTAAGGTTAGAAATTAACGGCAGTTTAATTGAAAGAAATGCTAGCTTTATAACTAAAATCTTAAGTGCTAGAGAATTTTTAGAAGGGTTTAAATATAATGTAACGTCTTTTTATTCGGATGAGTTAGAAAATTATACTTTTTCATACTCAACTTTATTTTTTGGAGTTTGTCCCATTTGTCCTTCTGAATCTTTTGGTCAATGTACTAACAGAACGATGGAAAAAATCTATTACGTTTGTGATGAAAGTACAGATTATCTTTGTCAGCAAAGAATAGATTTGGTTAGTTGTTATATTCAAACAACTAAGGATAAAGAGCAAAAATATGAAAACTACGTAAGTGAAGAAAACTTAACTGAAAATATAAGTTATTTTGATAATTATATATTGTTTCGTTATTTGCAAAAAAACAAAAGTTTTGAGACTGAAATAGCTGGTATAGTAATAAAGTTTATAACAGTTGATGAAGTAAAAAATTCTTTTTTAAAGTTATATGAAACAAACTATAGCTTCGACTTGGATAAAATTATTTTTAGATCTTTTAAAATAGATACGAATATAACAAAAATAAAAAATTTAACTATAAAATTTTTTGTTCCATTAAAATGGGTGTTTGATAATGATATAAACAAGTCTTCAATTAAACTTTATAAAGTAGTTGATAAAGGTATTGAAGAGATAGAAACCAAGATTTATAATGAAGATGAACATAATATATACTTTGAAAGTTATTTAAGTAGTTTTAGTTTGTTTTTAATAGTAGGAGAGAAAAATGTTAAATGTAATTGTCCAAAAGAAGTTGTAGATCTTTCAAAATGCATTCGTAAAATTTATGATTGCGGACCAATTACAAATTTTACTTGTGTCGAAGTCATCAAAAGTTTTGATTGTAAAGAGAAAAAAGATTTAAAAATATTTATTTTTTTAATAACTATTTTTGTTTTTATTTTTTTGTTCGTATTTTACTTAAAAATTAAAAAATAAAAGTTTGTATTTTTCCTTCTAGAGCTTTTGCAAAATTTTTTGCATCTTCTGTAGTTCCCACTATCGAATTGTAATGCATTGGTACAGCTATTTTTGGATTTATAGCTAATGCAGCTTCAGCTGCCTCTTCCCAATCCATAACATAAACTCCGCTTACTGGTAACAGTGCTACATCTATATTTTTCAATTCTTTAAACTCTGGAATAAAATCACTATCACCACTATGAAATATTCTAACACTATCGATTTCCAAAACATAACCAACCCTTCCATCTTCTTTTGGATGAAATTTTTTGTTTAAATTATAAGATGGATAAACTTCTATTTTTGTATTTTCTACTTCTATTTTATCGAAAGGCAAAACAAACAGTTTTTTGTTTTTAATACTTTTCAAGTTATTCTCACATATTTTCGGAGCTACTATTACTGTTTGTTCTTTTATTACTTTTTTTATGTCATCTAGGCTAAGATGATCGAAATGTTCATGTGTTATTAGTAGTATATCTGCTTTTTCTTTTTGTTCTCTTATTTTAAAAACATCTATGTAAACGGTTTTACTACCCATTATTTTAAAACCATCGTGACCAAGCCATTCAATGGAAATGTTTTTATATTTTAGCACCATAATAGTTATTTTTTCCATTTAATTAAAATTATTCCTCTATTAACAATACCATTTTCTTCGCTAACTAAAGGATAGTTAAAGTTTTCTATAACTTCTATCTTATCAATACTTTCCAATTTTTCTAAAATTTTTCTGCTGTTCTGATGAACACTATAAACAACATTGCTTATTTCAACAGCTTTTTTAAAGAATTCCATACCATAATCTAAAGGTGGGAATTGTATAACGGTATCACATTTTTCTTCAATTTCTAAAACATTTCTCAACTCAAATTTACAAACATTGGTTATTAATATACCAACCCTACTCTCTATTATTTTTGCACTTTCCAAGGCTAAGTTCAAAACATATTTATCAATATCAAATCCTTTTGCTAGTTTAGCTCCAATGAGAGCAGAACCTATGGTAAATCTTCCAGTACCACAACCAAGATCGAAAACAATTTTTCCAATAATATCTTTTCTTGCAATTGAAAGAATTCTAGCAGCTATTGCCGGTGGAATCATGTATTGTTGTAAAAAATAATTTGGAAAAGGATGTTCCTTTACTAAGCTTAAAAGTATTGCCAACCTAGCTTCATTTATCATATAGGTTTTGAATATGATATTTTTATTCCTTCGTCACTAATTTGGAATGGAAATATGTCTACTGCATGCTTTGTTCTTCTCATTTTTCTTATTAATAAACTTCTAACGGATGTTCCTGTCCCAAATTCCAAGTAGTTCAGAATAATTACGCTATCTGCTATGAACTCCTCGAAGCCAAATCTACTTACAGCTCTTGTTCTTTCTTCAGGAATTTCAACTAATATCAAACTAGTTATTTTCTTGCTCTTAAGCATTTTGAAGAGATTGAAAACATCTGCTCTAATTTTTCCTATTTCTAGGGATGATTCAGACCAACCCATCATAGCGACTGAAAGATTATCTAGAACAAATCTTCTTATGTTCCCACTTCCCACAACATTTTTTATATAGCTGCTCAGTTCTTTTATGTCAGATGGCATTAAGAACTCTATTTGAATTGTCTTGTTTTCAACAAAACGTTGAAACTCATTACCCCATGTAAATCTCTTTACATCATTAACAATATCTTCTGGAGATTCTTCCAAGCTTAAGTAGAAACATCTTTCACCACTTTTAGCTCCTTCTAATAAAAACTGACAACCAAATATGGTTTTACCAGTACCAGTTTGACCAGCTAATAGGATGCAAGAACCTTCTACAAAACCACCTTCTATTAACTGATCCAGTCCAGGAATACCAGATTTTACTCTATTTGTCATAATTTTATTTTTTCTTTTTAAATATAAAGCTAGTTAATAGAATTGCAGCTCCAGTTATTAGAAATGGATTAAAAACATTTTTTGAATAGCTTAATATATCTGAAATGTCCATTTGTAGAGGAAGTTCGAAACTTATTATGTTGTTTTCGATTAAATAAATTGGTACTAGAACTATTAAAGAGTTGAATAATAAAGAAAGCCCAATTTTTCTTGTTATCTCTTTCATATTTCTCGATAGTATTATAAAGAGTAGCAAAGAAGAAATTGAAATCATAATAGCATAAATTTTAATTTTTCTCCACGGTATTTGAAACAGAAACCTTAAATCTCTTTCTTTTAAACATTCTTCAATATTTTTACATTTCACTTCAGAAGATTTTGTATACATAATGGATTTATTAACTACTATTGATACAAATTCATCAAAATCATTAAATTCTTCGCATTTTATAGTTATATTAGTTAGTTGAATATTTAACTCGAGCTCTTTCAAAAAAGAGCAAACTACTTCTTTAAATTTTTCTTTACTTACATTACTTTCTTTCAACTGCTTTTCTAATTCTATATAAGTGGGTTTAAACAAAAGTTTTGATAAAAATTCTTCGCTAAGTACTTTCTCTATTACCATTGCGGATGGAATTAAAAAAAGAGATGTTATAAAAACCATAATTAAAAATCCCTTTAACATGTTTTCATTGCTAATGTATAAAATCCTGTATGCATTATTCCTGTCGTTTTCGGTCTAAGATATTTTTCATATTGCCATTCTCTTACAATATTTTCTACAGTTATTACATTTGAAAAATTGTATTTTGAAATTTCTTTTCTTATTTTTATAACTTGTTCTATTATAGGAGAAAATACACACAAATATCCACCTATTTTTAAACTTTTATAGGAATGTTTAATAACTTTTTCACTATTCTCCATATCTAAGTGAACTAAATCCAAATTTCTTTCATCAATACCTTTTATAATGTCTTTGTTTTTAACAATTATGTATTTTTCTAAATTACAAGTTTTTATATTTTCTTTTGCAATTTTTATGTATTTTTTATTAATTTCATAAGTAAATATCTTACAAGGCTTTAAAAAATACGCCAAAAATATTGAGGAAAAACCAGAACCAGTGCCAGCATCTACTATTCTGGAATTTCGTTTTACTGATGTTAAAGCAAGTAATAAAGATAAATCCTTTAACGATATCGTTTGAGGTACTCTTTTCAGTACTTTTTCCATCATATCTTTTAATGTAGGTTTCGTTACAAAAAACTCATAACCTAAATGAGTTTTTACTTTTTTTCCTATTTTCAAATGATCTTTTTTTATAATTCCTAGATGTGAATTAAAATCCTGCCCTCTTTTTGTTATGAAGCAGCCATATTTACCTATTAAACAAATATAATTCATACTTTAAATTTATTATGGATATAAAAGAAATATTGCCAAAAATTCAAGTTTTAATAACTACAAGAGACCCTTTAGAGGGTATAGATATCTATCCAACAGATAATTTTTTAATACTATCTAAATCACCATTTATAGTTATACTTGCGATAAAAAATAATTCTAGATGCTATTATAACATAACGAAAACGAAAGAATTTGTTGTAAATGTTATTCCTAAGATTTATGAGGATTTGATCGAGAAGTGTAAAAAAGAATATATTAGAGGAATAAATGAAATCAAAGAAATTGGTTTGAATGAAGAAAAATGCCTAAGGGTAAAAGTTCCAAGAATAAAAGAAGCTAGTTTGGCTTTAGAATGTGTTTGGATTGGAAGTGTAGAAGTTGATAGTATCAATCTTCTAGAAAACTATCCTGTATTTGGTAAAGTTGTTGAAGTTCATGGAACAAAAGTTTCTAGTGAGTAAAAACACTATTGTATGTGATTATAGAGAAGAGGAGATTGCTCTAATACTAGAGAAGTTTGGTTTTAAAATAGTTAAAGAGAATTTAGAAGTTGGTGACTTTGTTTTGTCAAAAGATGTTTGTATTGAAAGAAAAAGCTATGATGATTTTGTAAACTCTATACTTGATAAAAGAATTTTTACTCAGTGCAGTTTTTTATCTACTCATTTTAAAAAACCAATATTAA
>JANXEB010000029.1 GCA_025058985.1 Candidatus Aenigmatarchaeota archaeon | reverse complement strand
AAATCGCTAGAGATAAAACTGTTGTTATTATGTGTACAGAGTTTTTGTGGTTTAAATGTCATAGAAGATTTGTTTCGACAAAATTAAAGAAAAATGGCTTTAATGTTATTCATATTCTTGATAAAAACAAAGTTCAAAAACATTTTAGTTTAAGTTTTAAATAATTTTATGAAGTATTTTTGTCATGTATGTGAGAAAAAATTTCAATCAAAAAAACTTCTGTATTATTGTACATGTGGCAATGTTTTGGAAATAGTTGATAAAGAGCTAAAATTTGAAAAAATTAGCATGGGAGAAGGTAATACTCCTTTAATATTTTTAAAAGATCTAAATATTTATCTTAAGTTAGAGTATCTTAATCCTACTGGTTCTTTTAAAGATAGAGGAAGTGCTATAGAAATAGGCTACGCTGTTTCTATGGGTTTTAAAAAAGTATGTACTGCTTCTACTGGAAATATGGGTGTTTCTATATCAGCTTATTCTTCTTTTGCCAATCTCACTCCTATTGTTTTTCTAACTAGAACAACTAGTGAAAAAAAGATAGAGCAGTTGAAATTTTTCAATGCAAAAATTATAAAAGGATTTAACACTTACAAAGAAGCTCTAGAGTTTTGTGAAAAAAAGCATTCAGAAAACAAATGGTTTTTAGCAGGTGATTATGGTTTAAGAGTAGAAGGTCAAAAAATTATTGCTAGGGAAATTATTAGTCAGCTAGGAGATTTACCAGATGTAGTAATAACTCCTATAGGTAATGGAAACTTGTTTTTTTCTTTACATAAGGGATTTAGTGAATTCAAAGAATCAGTGAAGATAATTGGAGTTCAGGCTAGTGGTTGCAATCCGCTTTACAAGGCCTTTTCAAAAAAGAGTGAGAGATTCGAACCAGTGAAAAAGGCTATGACCAAAGCTTCTTGTATAGCTTGTGAAGATCCGATTTGGGGCAAAAATGTTTTAAAGCTTTGTTATGAATTTGGTTATGAAATACATCAGGCAAGTGATAAGAGTATGGAAAAATCAAAAAAATTTTTAGGAGGTAAAGGTATTTTTGTTGAGTTAGGAAGTGCTTCTACATTATCAGTTTATTTAAAATTAAGAGATAAATTAAAAGACAAAAAAGTTGTTCTTATTCTAACTGGCTCTGGTTTGAAAGAGTAATTTATAAATTAAAAACAAAATTATATTAGCCAGGTGGTGCACTTATTATGAGAGAAGATAAATTAAGAAATATAATAAAAGTTTTAGAATGTTTGAAAGAAGCAGAAGATTGGTTATGGTTAAGGGAATGCGCTAGAAGAACCGGTTTACATCATTCTACAGTTTCAAGAGTTTTAAAAGAGATAGATGCTTTCGTTGAACAATCATACTTAGAATCTTTTAATCTAAGAATGATAAGGTTAAAAAAGGGTATTGATATAAATGGCGTTATTAGAGTTTTAGAAATAAAAGAAAAGATTAAGGAGATTTAAGTCTTATCCATCCTTTACCATCTTTTTCAAATCTCTCTATTTCGCTCGTTCTTCTACACATTTCTGATAATAAACCTCTTAGTGCCGAAATTGAGATGCCAAGCTTTTGTGCCAATTCTTCATAGCTCATTTCTTTTTTTTCTTTTAATATTTCCATTACTTCTTTCATTCGAGAAGAAAGAGGAAGATTTTTTCTTATTTCAGAAAGCCCTTTGATTATTTCTTCTTTTTGGAATTTATCTTTTATATTTGACGCTATTTCTTCTATTCGATTTAAAGCGCTTTCAATCGATTCATATCTTAAACTGCTTCTGCTTTCATGTTCATCAATCGCTTTTAAAGCGATTTTAATCGATTCAATCAGTTTCGTAAAATATTCATTAAGCTCGTTTTTAATCCATTCCTTAGAAGGTATAGTTTTTTCAATTCTTGCTATACTTTCTTCTATATTTTGGAGTGTTTTGCTTGCGTAACCTATGGTAATTCCCGTTAGCAGTTCTTCTTCTTTCTTTTTTTCTAGCAGTAGAGTTGATTCCTTGGTTACAGAGAGGTAGTCTTTTTCGTCGCTTACAATCGCTTCTACATCGCTTTTGATCGTTTGTCCATCGCTTACAATCGCTTCTACATCGCTTTTGATCGTTTTGGCAACAGGTTCTTTTTCTTCTACTTTTTGTTCTACATCGCTTTTAATCGCTTTGCTTCGCTTGAAGAGCGATTTAAGCTTATCTATTATTGACATACTTATAAATTTTAATTGTTTTTATAAAATATATTTAGTTTTTGTTTTTCTCTCACTTTTGCTCACATATATTTCCATTTTTACTATCTCTTATTATTTTTTTGTTTAGTTTTTTACTATTTCTCACTATTATGTAATGTGTAATTTAGTTATCAAAAAGTAGTAAATTTTTTATTCTTTTCATATACTATATTATATATTTCATTTTATATATTATAAAAAGTATATTATGTATTATATATTATTTGTTATAGATTGCTCAGATTCATATTTTTAGTGCTTTTTCTTGGGTTTTTTCTTGGGGTTTTGTTTTGTTAATTTTTTTTATTTCTTTTTTTATTTTTTGTTTGTTGTATTCAAATTGTATATTTAAAAATATATTTTTGTTTATATATTGAAGTTTGCATTTTGTTAATTGCACTAAAATTTTAGGAGATAAGTTACATTATCTCCTATTTGGTTTATTGAGTATATGATTCGTTAACTATTTTGGCAAAGTTCGTGGTTAATCCTGCTTATTTGTTATTTCACAATTGGTTAGTTTAAGTTGCAGAATTATTAAAATTTTTTGTTTCTTTAAAAATTTCTGAGCTTTCAGTACTCTACTCGGAGAATAGCTGAGGAACGTAGTTGTAGTAGATTACTTATAACTTTAACTATCTTACGTAATTTTTAAATAGAAAAATACTTAAGATTTTAATATGTTGAAAAGAGAAGAAGCTTTGACTCTAGTAAAAGAGAATATAAAAAAAGAGAATTTATTCAAACATGTACTTGCAGTGGAAGCTATAATGAAAGGTTTATCCAAGTATTTTAACGAAGATGTAGAATTATGGGGTTTAGTTGGTTTGCTTCACGATATAGATTTTGAGAAAACTATGGATAGACCTCAACTACATGGTTTACTAGCTGAGGAAATTCTAAAAGGAAAAGTTTCCGAGGAAGTAATTAGAGCAATAAAGTCTCATAATTTCGAGAATACTGGAGTTATGCCGGAAAGTAAAATGGAAAACGCTTTAGTTGCAAGTGATACAGTATCAGGATTAATAGTTGCATGTGCTTTAGTTATGCCATCTAAGAAGTTAGAAGAGGTAAATATAGAGAGTATTGAGAAAAAGTTTAAACAAAAAGATTTTGCTAGAGCTTGTAAAAGAGAGAGAATTTTATTTTGTGAAAAAATAGGTTTGTCGAAAGAAAAATTTTTCGAAATAGCTTTGAATTCTTTAAAAGAAATTAGTAGAGAGTTAGGATTATAGATAAAAAAATCTTTTAAAAAATTTAAAACTATTTCATTCTAGTTTCAGATTTTTATTGGATTACCAATAACGAGTGATTTTCTAATGTAGTGTAGTAGAATTTTATGTTTATAATTAAGACATAAATATGAAAATAAGCTTCCAAGTCGTTAGTAGAATGTTAGCAAAATAATCGGAGTACTAAAGATATTGCAATTGAGTAGTTAATAAAGATTGTGTTATTGAAAGAGTTGTAGCAAAACTCTTTAATAAATTTTTGTTATTAGTCGTGGATGTTTATATACTATAGTAATATTTATAGATCCACGACTAAAATATATTATAAACCTGATAAAATAGCCAGAAAACAAACAAAAACCACGGGGTTTGAATCAGACTAATGTAGGATTGAAAGGTTTAAATTTTAGAAGATTAAATAGAAGTATGGAGAATTTAATTTGGCATTTCTTTTCTTATTTTGGCGATATTTCTTTTTGGTTAGGATTTAGTATTTCCTTCGTTCTTGTTTATTCATTACTCTCTAAAAAAGATAGAGCTAAAGTGGAATGGATTTTAACAGACTTAATTCCAGTAGTTTTGATTTCCTATATTGTAACTATAGTATTGAAGTTTGTGTTTTTTATACCTAGACCATGTATTGGTTTAGAATTTTGCCCACCATTACCATCTTTTCCATCTACACATTCTGCTGTAGCTTTCGCTTTTACTACAATTGTTATACTTAATTTAAAAAACAAAAAACATCTTCTACTTTTTGTTTTAGCTTTTTTAGTTGGTTTTTCAAGAATAATTTTTAATTTCCATACTATAATGGATGTTTAAATTGTTAGTGTAATTGGTATGTTAGTTGCCATAGTGAAAAAGATTAAAGAATTCGACTGGTTTTATAAAAGAAAGTTGATTCATTTATCTTCTATATCAATAATATTATTCGAGTTATTTTTTGGAAAAGAATTACTTGCCATTCTCATAATTTTTGTTTCTTTTCTTTACTTTGTTTCAGAAGTATGTAGGATAAAAAATGTGAAATTTCCGATTTTTCAACTTATTACAAAAAATTGTAGTAATAAAAAGAGTTTGAATAGCTTTATATCTCAACCACTTCATTTCGCTCTTGGTATATTAATTTCTTTACTTTTATTTCCAAAACAAGCTTTCTATGCAGGAATAACAGCTTTAATAATTGGTGATTGTATGGCAGGAATAGTTGGTAGAAATTTTGGTAGAATAAAGATTTTCTACAATAGAAAGAAAACCTTAGAAGGTTCCTTAGCTTTTTTTGTTTCTACTTTTTTATTTCTTTCATTCATAACAAATTTTCACTTAGCTTTAATAGTAGCTTTGTTTGGAGCTTTAATAGAGTCCATTTTTGTAAAATATGAAAATTTAATTATTCCCCTAGCTGTTGGTAGTTTTTATTTATTGATAAAAAGTTTTTATATTTTTGTATGAAGAAAAAATTTCCTCCAAAAACAGCAGGAAGTCAGATGATTACGGCAGTTCCCACAGTAAAAATAGGAGTAACAGTAAATGATCTTAGAAGAATAATTTTAAAAAACACAAAAATTTTTGACACAATTGACTATATATATGTTGTAGATAAGAACAATGTACTTAGTGGTGTAATTTCAATTAAAGAACTACTTTCAGCTAGTGAAAATATTAAAGTTGAGAAATTAATGAAAAAGAATATAGTTTATGTATACCCATATACTCCACAAGAAAGAGTCGTATATCTTGCTCTTTCAAATGGTATTAAGGCTGTACCAGTTGTAGATAAAGAAAAACATTTTTTAGGAATAGTTCCATATGATACTATACTTAGAATTTTTAACGAAGAAGTAGGAGAAGATATTTTTAGGTTTGGTGGTATTATGTTTCATAGAGATGAAAAGGGAATTTCTATGATCACGACATCAACATTAACTATGGTAAAATCTAGATTACCATGGTTAATATTAGGTGTTATAGGAGGTATTGTTGCAGCATCAATCGTAAGTATTTTCGAAAATACATTAGCCACTCTCTTAGCTTTAGCAGCTTTTATACCTTCCATGGTTTACTTAACTGACGCCGCCGGCACACAATCAGAAGCTTTAATTATTAGAGCTATGGCTTTGAATCCAAAAATTTCTATTAAAACTTATCTTATAAGAGAATTTAAAGTTGCGTTCTTTCTTGCATTGATATGTGGTTTAATTCTTAGTTTGATTAGTGGAATCGGTTGGAAAAATTTACTACTGGGTTCTATTGTTGGAGTTTCAATGTTTTTAGGCATGTGGGCCGGCATTTTAATTTCTACACTCCTTCCTATATTTTTTAAAAAAATTAATATAGATCCTGCTGCTGCTTCGGGACCTTTTGCAACTTTATTAAGCGATATAACAACTCTTACTATATATTTTGTTGTCGCTCTTGTATTTTTGAACTATTTCAAATTATTTTAAAACACCAAAGTTTATATGTTAAGTTGATTTATTTTAAGTTTAGAGACAATAATTCCTTAGCTTTATCGTAAACATCAAAAATTCTATTTTCTTTTTCGTATACTTCGTTTAATGTATGTATAGTTCTTTCATCAGAAAGTAATTCCATAGCTTTTTCAATATCATCTTTATTCTTTGTATATTCAAAAAGATCTTGTAAAACCAACGCAACACCTGTTACGGCATCCGTTTTATATTTTCTAATTACATCTATAGCTTTTTCAAAGATATTTTTATTATTAGAGAATGCAATAATACGAACTACACTTTGAACAACATAGTAATCTTTATAATCCTCATACAATTTATTCAAGCTAGATATAACATCTTCACTAAAAAGCAAATCTACGCTATTTTCAATGGTATCTACTTTTTCACCTACGTATATTAAATTTTCAGTTACGCTTGTAGAAATTTCTGCTCTATATTTTTTTATTTCTCTCATAAGTTTTTTAACAGAGTCATTGCTACAAAATGCACTAATACTAACTATATCAGAGACAATACTTTCCTTCTTATGAGTTTTATAATACTGATATAATTCATTTAAACTACTTATGACATTTTCATCAGATAATAGTTCCGCAACTCTTTCAAAAACGTCTTTACTTTTTTTATATCCGGTAATATTAACTAAGCCTTCACTAATATATTTGGCGGTTTCTACAGCGTAGTTATTAATACTTCTTATAATTTTTAATGTAGTATTTTCATCCCCCACGTATTCGTGAACTTTTGCTAAATTATAACCAGTAGCCAAACCTAGTTTTTCGACTATTTTTTTAATTTCTCGGTCAAGGCTTACTTTCTCATCCTTTTTTGTTTTTTTAAATAGTATCATACTTCCTTTATAAAAACATTTTTAAACATAAAACATAAATATTTTAAATTAATAAAATGGATAAGTATTTAATTTTTATAAAAAAATATAAACAAAAATTGATTATAGATAGTAACAAAAACAACGATTAGCTATTTATATATATAGCTAAAGTTAAAAAATTTATTAATCTGAGAGCGGGGGTCGCCAAGTCTGGTCAAAGGCGGCAGGCTTAAGAGGCAACTAACCCATCATCTTAAGCTATGAGCTGTGAAGAAACCTGCTGGGTT
>JANXEB010000018.1 GCA_025058985.1 Candidatus Aenigmatarchaeota archaeon | reverse complement strand
AATAGCTTCTTTCGTTAATATTTTTCTCAATATCTCCTTTTTAATTCTCTCTATTTCTTCTCTTCTTCTTGCTTCAATTTCCTCCATATTTGATTTATAAATTTTATACCTTCGTTAGTTATAACTCTTCCTTTTTTAGTTTTTTTGACAAAACCTATTCCCTCTAATTTTTGTAATATCAATCTAATATGTTTACCACCAGCTTTATAAAACCTTTCAGGCCTAACTCCTCTTTTCTTTCTACCACCATAAATAATCCTAAAGTCTTCAACCGAGATTGGCCTCTTTCTTGATAATTTTCTAAGAATAGATGCAACTCTTATGTACCAAAAATCTTTTTGTTGCGGTGATCTTTCTTTGTGAGCACCGGTTTTAACAAATCTTATGAATTGCGGTGGTTCTAATTCTTTGAATTTTTTTAACTCCTCCTTTAACAGCTCTATGAACTTATCCATAAAAATATATTTTATTGTAGCTTAAAAATATAAAAAAGTAGTTTACATATACGTTTAAAAATAACTTCACTCATCTCATTTAAACAACGTGATATAAAACAACATATACTGAGTATACAAATTCTAATTCTTAAAGCACGAAACGCTTTATTTTTAATATTTTCACAAATAAATGAATAAAGCAGACTAACAAACAATAAAATTAAACCACCTATGTAAATTATGACCGTAGTTGTGAAAAAATAAAAGCAACTACAAAAACTTGAAAATAAATCTTTTTTAAATTTAATAATTTGCCCCCACCGGGATTCGAACCCGGATTCTTTGCCTCCGCAGGGCAACGTTTTATCCAAGTTAAACTATGGGGGCCATAAATTTAAAGTAGTTTTAACTCTATAAAATGAGTAAAGTAGAATTTATTTACTTTAAACATATTATAAATCATGGAAAAACTAACGATTAGTGCAATAAAAGCTGATATAGGGGCTGTTGGTGGACATACGAAACCAAGTAAAGAAGTTCTTGAAGAAGTAATCAAAACAGTAAAGTCTAATAAAGATATAATCGAAGATTTTTATGTTGGTTTTTGCGGAGATGATATCCATATCATAATGACTCATTTCAATGGAATAAATAACCCAAAAGTTCATAAAATAGCTTTTGATGCTTTTCTCAATGCAACTGAAATAGCAAAAAATCAAGGCTTATATGGAGCTGGTCAAGATATATTGAAAACCGCTTTTTCTGGAAATATAAAAGGAATGGGTCCTGGTATTGCAGAAATGGAATTTGTTGAAAGACCTAATGAAGCTGTTATAGTTTTTCCAGCGGACAAAACAGAGCCAGGAGCTTTTAACCTACCTTTATACTACGCTTTTATAGAGGTTTCGAGAAGTCCTGGACTAATACTAAGTCCTTCAATGAGAAAAGGTGTTAAATTTGTAATAATGGATGTTAGTTATACGGAAAAAGATAAAATAATAGAATTATATACACCAGAAAATTACATAGATATAGCTTCTCTACTTTTTAATCCTCATAGATTTGTTGTTGAATCTATTTGGCTAAGAGAAAATAATGAACCTATAGTTTCGGTTAGCACAACTAGATTACATAATATAGCTGGAAGATATGTTGGTAAAGATGATCCTATAATGATAGTAAGAGCTCAAAAACCTTTTTTAGCAACAGAAGAAATTTGTTCAGTTTTCGCAATAGCTCATTATGTTGGTGGAGATACTAGAGGTTCTCATAATATGGCACTTATGCCAGTAAAACTAAATTCTCAAGCATCGACCTATTTATGTAATCCTATGGTTAGCTGTATTGTAATGTCAATAAAAAATGGAAAAATAACTTCATATATAGATGGTTTCGATGATCCCATATTTGATGAAATAAGAAGAAAAGCTAGTGAAAAATCTTTCTACATGAGAGAACAAGGTTTTATCATGCCAGCAATGTTGCCAATGGAAGAAATAGAATATACCGCATTAAAAGAAAAAATAGAAGAGTTAGAAAAGAAATTCACAACGAGGTGAAAATAGAATTCCTAGGAGCTCTGAACTCTATAGGAGCTTCGGCAATATACTTAAAAACAGAAGAGTCTTCAGCATTATTAGATTATGGAGCAAAAACTGGAGAAACTCCACCGAAACCACCTTTATCACTGAAAGAAAAAAAAGTAGATTGTATTTTTCTAACACATACTCATTTGGATCATTCTGGTTTTATTCCACTAGCCATGAAAAAGTTTGATGCAAAACTTTTTTGTCTAGATATTACGTTAGAATTAACGAAGCTACTTTTATTAGATTCCATAAAAATTAGTAAGGAAGAAGGTTATGACTTGCCGTTCACCGCAAAAGATGTGGAAAATCTATCAAAAAAAACTGTTCTAGTAGATTATGAAAATGAATATAGTTTTAAAGATATTAGAGTTAAATTTTTAAATGCTTCTCACGTAGTAGGATCTGCACAAATACTAATAGAACATAAAAATAAAAAAATTTTATATAGTGGAGACTTTAATAAATAGAAACAAACTTGTTGAAAGCAAATGAAGTAATTGTTGAAGATTTGAATGTTTTAATAACAGAAAGTACTTATCATGATAGAGAACACGAAGACAGAAAAAAAGAAGAAAAAAGATTAGTAGAAATAGTGGAGAGAACTATTGAAAATAGTGGAATTTGCTTAATTCCTGCTTTTGCAGTAAACAGAGCGCAAGAAGTTTTTACTATCTTAGTAAAAGAAAAAATTCAATGTCCTATATATGTAGATGGCTTGGCCAAAAAAGCAACCATAATTATTAACAAATATAAAAAATACTTAAAGGAAGGGGATGTAATTGAGAAAGCTATTGAAAAAATAGAATTTGTTAAAAAAGAAGACAGAAAAAAAATATTAAAAGAAGGTAGTTGCGTAATAATTTGTGGTAATGGTTTTTTAAATGGTGGTCCAGCTGAATTTTATTTTAGAAAGATAAAAGATCATGAAGAAAATAGTGTAGTCTTTGTTGGATATCAAGTAGAAGGTAGTAATGGGAGAAAAATCCTTGAAAACAAAACTTTTGAAGGTAAAAAAATTAAAGTGTTAGTTGAAAAAGTTGATTTAAGCTCACATGCTGGCAAAAAAGAGTTGATAAAATTCATCAAAGAAAATAATCCGGAAAAAATATTTTGTGTTCATGGAGAAAATCTCGAAAGCTTTGTTGAGAATCTAAAAGAAATGGGATTTGAAGCAATAGCACCATCTATACAAAATAGAGTTTTTTATGAGTGAACTACCTTTTCAAACATTGAAAAACTTTTGTAAAAGTCTTGGAGCTAAAAGAGTATCTAAAGAGTTTATAGAAGAAATAGAAAAAATTTTAATAGAAGAGTTGGACAAGATAATAATATTAGCTCAGGAATTTGCTAAACATGATAATAGAAATACAATATTAGAGAAAGATGTGGAGATTGCAATAAAAGAAATCACAAAAGAAAAAAGTCTTTAATCACTCTATAAATAGGTCCTTCCCTAGTTAAAACACTCTCTACAAAACTTATTTTTTCAATCAAAAACTTTCTTTCTTCAACTTTTATCGATTTTATTCCTTTGAAAAAAGAAGCCTTATCAAATATATTTTTAACTCTAGCTAAAGTTAAATGAGGTTCTTTATAATCACCGCCAATTTTTTTAGCAATCTCTATTATATTATTTTCTTTATCCACAACACTAAGAACAATAACTCTAATAAAACTTTCGTTTGGTATAAGCTTTATTCCATTTATAATTACTTCAAATTTTTTAAAGCTTTGTACGACTTTATCGATCTTATTCAAATAATCTTCTTTTCTTATCTCACCAAGAAAAGTTACAGAAATGTGTAAATTGTTTTTTTCAACAAACTTGGCCTTTATTGGTAATTTCTCAACTTTGTTTTTTATATGTTCGACATAATCACAAATCTCTGTTGGTGGAAAAATCCCAATAAAAGCTCTCACTCGATTAACTCAATCACATCTCTTTCCGTTATTATTCCAGTTAATTTATTGCTATTATCAACGACTAGTAAACCACCTATAAATTTATCCTTAGTTAATTTAATGAAATCTGAAACATCGCTTTCTTCGTTTATCTTGATAACATCTTTTACCGCTATATCCATTAAATTCCTAGACAAAACTTCTTTTTTGAAATCATTCAAGGCAATATATTTTATTAAATCAAACAAAGTTATTATACCAACTAAATTGTTATTCTCATCTAGTATTGGAAATCTTCTAAACCCACTCATTACGAAAGATTTTGCACAATCTTCTAATGTAAAGTTATTTTTAACAACTAATGGTTTTTTAGTCATAACATCTTTAACTTTAACATTAAAACTCACATTCTCAAACAACCTTACAAAATCTCTCTCAGAAACTATAGCTTTCACTCTTCCTTTTTTGTCAACAACTGGAAATCCTCCTCTTTTACTAAATTTAAAAAGCCTTAATAAAAAATCCAATGTTTCTGTTTCTTCTATAACAATTGGTTCTCTGAGCATTATATCTTCCACTTTAGTTCTATAAACATCTTGATTGAATAAAAAAGATTTTAAAACATCACTTAAAGTTACAATACCAACAACAAAATTATCTTTATCAACAACAGGAATTCTTCTATAACCAACGAACATTTTTTTGAACAGATCTATAACTTTCTCATCCTCGCGACAAAATACTGGCCTTGAAGATATTTTCATAATATTTTCATTCCTATTAAAACCGGAATCTTCAATTAGTACCATCAAGAACTATTCTTCTAAAATATCATCCATACAATTTGAACAGATCCATTTGTCTTCATACCTTCTTAATATATCAGAATAATTTTCGCAAATATCACAAATACCAATTGCTGTTTCTTCTCTTATAACAACTTCTCTTTCTTTCATTTCAGCTCTTTTTGCTAAAATTTCATACATTTTCGAAGAACTTATCGCTATATCAGTTAAAGATACTAAACCAACTGGATTACCTTCTTTATCTACAACACAAAGTCTTTTAACATTATTTCTAATCATTTTATCAACAACCTGCTCTATAGTATACTCGGGATAAACTTTTATTAGTGGTCTACCCATAACTTCACCTACTTTAACCCTAGATGGAACTCTTCCCTTTGCTACAACTTTTTTTATTATATCACCATCAGTTAAAATACCAACGGCTTTATTTTTCTTAGTAACAACCAAACAACCTATTCTGTTTTTTCCCATTAATATCGCGGCGTCCTTTATAGTTTTTTCAATATCAATTGAAATAACCGGCTTGCTCATAATATCTTTCACAACTACCATAATAAAATAGTTGTTTAAATAAATTAATTGTGAGCGTCCTGTCTAGAGAAAAAATATTGGAATTAATAAAAAAGAGAGAGATAATAATAGAGCCTTTTAGAAAATCCCAAGTAGGACCAGCTTCCGTTGACTTGCATCTAGGTAATAAATTTAGGTTATTTTCAAGAACAACCGAACCGTTCAGAATAAAAGAAAGTTCTGACTACAGAGAAATAACCCAGTTGATTGAGGTAGAAAACAATTCATCACTCCTCATATTACCTGGAGAATTAGTTACCGGAATAACTTTAGAAAGAGTAAAAATACCAAACTATATTTGTGGAAGAATCGAAGGAAGGAGCAGATTTGCTAGAACCGGCTTACTAGTTCACCTAAGTTCCGGTTTTATTCAACCTGGTTCGGACAGCAAAATAGTTCTTGAAATAGTAAACTTATCTCCAATACCACTAGCGTTAACACCAAGAACAAAGGTATGTCAAATAATTTTTGAAACTCTCGAAGGTACTGCCAAATACAAAGGTAAGTTCCAGTATCAGAAAGAACCTTGAGTAACTTCTTCTTTTTCTACTTCTTCCTCTGTTGGTAGTTGTACATGTTTTATTATTACTATATC
Organism: Candidatus Aenigmatarchaeota archaeon; assembly: GCA_025058985.1. Classification (GTDB taxonomy): domain Archaea; phylum Aenigmatarchaeota; class Aenigmatarchaeia; order CG10238-14; family SpSt-28; genus JANXEB01. The sequence goes on along the minus strand of JANXEB010000018.1, from coordinate 6,625 downwards.
TCCAATAGCTCTTACCATAGAGTAGGGAACTATAACACCTTTTTTGCTTCCCAATATTTTTGAGAAAAGTCCTTCTTTTACTATCTCTACTACAATAGCCCTTACTCTAAACTTACTTAAATCTAGCTCTACATCACTAACTCTACCTGCGTAATAACCCTTTTCGGTAAAAACCTCTTTTGCCATCAAATCCATGACGTTTTGAGTAGTTACCATATAATATTATTTAGAATTTTATTTATAAATTATATAGTTTTAAAGTGATGTTGTTTTAATCCATAGCTAAGGAGGTACTTCAATTTTATAAACAAAATAACTATCTTTTAAGTCAAAATAAATATAACTAAAGATGCTTGGAATCTGTATTTCTCTTTCAGATAACCAAATTAAAGTCGAGAGTAAAACAACTTTTTTATCATCACTTACATCATGATTAAAATTCTGCAGCCAAGCTACTCTTGAATAAGTAGTGTTAGTTACAAGAGCTGGTAAACCATCCGTGCTATTCAAAACTACTCTACTTCTATCACCATCTACTACGTTAATTCTAACATTTTTTGTTATATCTGAAAGAATTAGATTGTGTTTGTCGAATTTTATCCATATACCTGTCCTAGCTATTTTTTTCAAAGTAACATTTATTGGAAATCCTGAAAAACTTAATCTATTTCCAACAGTTCTATATTCGTGGCCTTCAAAATTTCCATTTCTGTTAAAGTCTATTACTACATTTGTTGAATTACAAACTACGAAAGAATATGAATAAGATTTGTTGAATATTTTTATTTCTCCTCTTACGTTAAAAACACAATTTGGTAAAATAAATGTTGTAAAAGCTTGTAAATAAAGATTTATTCCATAAAAGTTTTTGTATATTTCATAAAAGTTTTTAAAAATTTCTTCTCTATAAGTAGATAAAGTAGAAGAAAAACTTATATTTCTGTTAGAATAAACTGTTGCTACTCTACTTATTCCGAAAATGTTGGTAAGTACATTGTTATTAGTAAATGCACTAGCATCTGCATAGAGCAATAAACCAATATCATTATCAAGAACCTTTTTTAGAATATTGATGTATTGATCATTTGGTAAAATATCTATAACCAAAACATCGGAACTAGCAATACAGTAGTTGAAAGATTCAATGGTAGTTAAACAAAAATCTATATTTATTTTTTTATTGTTTATTTCACTTTCAAATAAACTTATAATAAGTTCTTGTGTTTCGTTTGTACAATTACAAGCTATTCTTATTCTGTTAGGATTGATACTCAATCCCAATAAAACAGTTGGTAAATTACTTCTTTCACCAAAAACATAGCTATCTAAAATTTTCGCATGACTTAAAGATTCGAACAAATCCAAGTAATAAAGCGTAGTTTTGATGATGTGCCAAGATGAAGTCTTCAAATGCTCAAAAGATAAAAACACATACATACTAATCAACAATGCAGAAACTGCTATTACCAATTCTACTACGTTAAACTCTCCTTTTAGGCCTGCCATATATTTTTATCTCAACAATACTATTATCATCAGAAAAAGCATATCTTTCAAAACTAACGTTACCTAATCTAATTTCTCTTGTAGTACAATTAAATAATACTTGTTGTGTCGGATATATTTTTGTAATATTCATAGAAACAATAATATCACTACCTAGATAATGTGTTATATTCGAACAATCTCTGGTCGAAGGATTTATTATTCTTAGATAATTTATCTTAGTATAATTCAAATAATTCTTTGAATGAAAACCTGCTGCTAAACCTATTCTTTTAACATTATTTGGATTCCAATGAATCGGGTGACCACTATCTTTTATTAATATTTCAGAGACTTTGTATAACTCAAGATTCGTTAACTCAACATTCAAACTATCTATTGCCGCAATTTTAAAATCATATAACTGAAAAAGTAAATAACCTATCAAACTTAAGAAAACTAGTGTTGTAGTTAAAAACTCTATGGATATTTGAGACTTGCTCATAGTTTTAGCTCCTCCAAAGATTTTATACTATTAGTTTGCCTTCCATTCCTATCTACTAAAATTGATTTTATCCCAACTCTAATAGGAATTAAGTAATCAGAATAATAATCATTGCCAATATATATCATATCATCAGGATTTAATTTCGTATGCTTGAGTAACTTTCTAAAAGCTTCTTCTGATTTGCAACCAAGTTTAAAATCGTCAGTTATCGAAATTATTTCTGAAAAATAAATACTCAAACCTGTTCTATAAAGTTTTACTGGAAAAAACTCTCTTGTACATAAAGTAAACAACATAAGTTTATATTTTTTACTCAGTCTTTCCAATACGTTTTTCACTTCTGGAAATACTTTTACCTTATCTCCGATACTATTTATAACACTAGCAACATTTTCTTTAATTCCAAATCTATGAAACCAATAAGTTGGAGAATACCATTTATAATCATTCCTATCTAAACTCTCATACTCTTTAACGCAAAGCTCTATGGCATAATTAAAATCTATATTTCTGTACTTTGATAAAAGATGTGGTACCACATAAAACCAAAAATAGTCATCAAAACCTTTATCAACCAAAGTACCATCCAAATCAAAGCATACTGTTTTTATTTTTGGGCCTGCGCGGAATCGAACCGCGGTCTCCGCCTCGTAAGAGCGGCGTCCTACCATTAGACTACAGGCCCACATATAAATTTATTGAAATATCCAAAAATTTAATTAATGATTAAAAATATAATAAAAAGAGATGGCAGAATAGAAGATTTTAATCCTTCTAAAATAAAAAACGCTGTTAAAAAGGCTATGATTGCAACAAATACTTATAGTGAAAAAACTCTTGAAAGTATAGTAAAAGAAATATTAGAAACTATTGAAATAAAATTTAAAAATAAAATACCACATGTAGAAGAAGTTCAAGACATAGTAGAAAGTACCCTGGTAAAGTTTAATCTTTTTGATACCGCTAAGGCTTATATACTTTATAGAAAAGAAAGAGAAAGAATAAGAGAAGAAAAAAAGAAAATATTGCAAAAAGATTTTATTGATGAAATCGATAAAAAATTTTCTATAAATGCTTTGAGAGTTTTGGCTTCGAGATATTTGAACAGAGATGAAAAAGGAAAAATAGTTGAAAGTCCTAAGCAACTTTTTGAGAGAGTTGCTTTACTAATCGTTATTCCAGATATTTTATATGACGAAAGGGTTTTTGATAAAAACTCCAATCAAAAAATATTTGAATACGAAGAATTTGATTTTATTTCTAATGAGTTCAAACTAGGATTAAAAGATAAAAAATTTAATAGATACCATTTAGAAAGAATGAAATATTTATATGATAAATTAAACAAAGAAAGAAAAATGAAAGTTAGTTTTTCAAAAATAATAGAAATGTTGAAAAATGGTGAGTTTGATAACTATTACAAAAACTTTGAAGAATACTTTAGAATAATGTCTGAACAAATATTTTTACCAAATTCTCCAACACTATTTAATGCTGGTAACAAATTAGGACAGTTAAGTGCTTGTTTTGTTTTAGATATAGAAGACGATTTATCTAATATAATGGATGTTGCAAAAGAAGTAGCTTTGATTTTCAAAAGCGGAGGTGGTGTTGGCATAAATTATTCCAAGATAAGACCTGAAGGAGATATTGTTGGAAGCACTAGTGGTATAGCTAGTGGTCCAATTTCTTTTATGAAACTTATAGATTCTGTAACAGAAGTTGTGAAGCAAGGTTCGAAAAGAAGAGGTGCTAACATGGGAATTCTAGAAGTTTGGCATCCAGATATAGAAAAATTCATAACATGTAAAAAAGATCCGAATTTTTTACAAAACTTCAACATATCAGTAATGCTAGATAAAGAATTTTTCGATTGTTATGAAAAAAATTTACCATTTAAATTAATTAATCCTAGAAATAAAGAAATAGTAAAGGAAGTTAACCCGAAAGAAATTTTGGATTCGATAACACATGCATCTTGGGAGACTGGAGATCCTGGAGTTGTTTTCCTCGATAATATTAATAAACTAAACCCGATGAAAAATTCACTAGGTCTAATAAAAACTACTAACCCTTGTGGAGAAGAACCCTTGTATTATTACGAATCTTGTAACCTTGGCTCTATAAATATTCATAAGTTCGTAGAAAATAACATCTTTAACTGGGATAATTTTAGAAAATGTGTTAGAACTTGTTTAAGATTCCTAGATAATAGCATTTGTATTAATAAATTTCCTCTAGAAAAAATAGAAGAAGTAACAAAAAAATTGAGAAGAGTTGGCCTTGGTATAATGGGACTAGCTAAAGCTCTCTTTGCTTTAAAAATTCCATACAACAGCGAAGATGGTTTCGAATTTATGAAAAGAATTGCCGAAAACTTAACATTTTATGCTTTTAAAGAATCCATAGAGTTAGCAAAGCGGAGGGGAAGTTTTCCTCTATTTGAAAAATCTTTCTACATAGAAGGTAAACTACCTATAGAAGGCTTTTACGAAAAAAATTCTTGGAGTTTAAACTGGGATGAAATAGTAGAAGAAATAAAAAAATTTGGTTTAAGAAATGTCGAAGTAACTTGTATAGCTCCTACTGGAAGTATATCGATGATAGCAGATACAACAAGTGGTATAGAGCCTCAGTTTGCTTTAGTATTTGAAAAAAGAGTTAGTATTGGAGAATTTTTTTACGTAGATGAAGAATTTGAAAAAGAACTTAAAAAAAGAAATTTATTCAGTGAAAAATTATTAAGAGAAATTTCTAATAATGGTGGATCTATTCAAGATATTGAAACTATTCCAGAAGATATGAAGAAAATATTTGTTACTGCTTACGATATTCCTTGGTGGGATCATTTGAGAGCACAATACGAATTCCAAAAATGGATTTGTTCAGCAATAAGTAAGACGATAAATCTACCGAATTGGATTTCTAAGGATGAGATTAAAAAAATTATATTAGCTTCATACAAACTTGGTTTAAAAGGAATAACTATATATAGAGATGGTTCTAGGAATGCTCAAGTTTTAATCACCCCGTCCCAAAGAAAAGGAAGATACTCTACTCTAAATAAAAACAATACTTTAAATATACTTAAATCAATAGGAATAGAAGTTGGAGAAATTGAGAAAAAAACAGAAATTTATAAAAGATTTGGAGAAATTTTTTGTGAAAACTGTAAAAGTGAAAGAGTTGTATTCCAAGATACTTGTGTAAAATGTTTGGATTGTGATTGGGCTATTTGTTTTACATGAAGATTGATATAATTGTAGCAGTTGGTATATTTGTAGTAACTATTGTGTTTTTAATATTCTTAGTGTTTAGTTACATAAGTAGACAAATAACTAGTAAAGAACTGGAAGATATTAAAATAAAAGCTATAGATGTTTTCAAAAGTTTTGTTAGTGGAGAATTTTCTGTTGAAAAAAATATTTATAGAATACCAATATTGCTGAAAGAACCTAACTTTGATAATAGAAGTAATGAAGCTATTGAGTTATTATTAAACTTAGATTTTGATTGTAGTCTTAACATAACTAATTCATCAATTTTTATAACAGATGAAAATTTTAAAGAAATAGAGTTTAACAAAACAATTATTGAAAAATGCTTTGATGAATATGTGAAAATGGTTGAGTTAATATTCAATGTCGACATTAGTAAAAATAAAGAAAAAATGTTTTTTGTTTATTTTTATGATGAAAAAGTAGTAGATAGAAGTTTTTCTATTTATATTAATACTGATAGTTTTGCTCCAAAAGATGGCGACAAATATACAGAGAACTCTAACAACTGGGAAAGAGTTGGTGGAACTGTTTCACAACCATCTATTACTGAAATTAAAAAAATTGGCACATATGCAATAAAAATAGAAGATCATCCAAGTAGTAGAATAGGTTTGTTATTTAATTTTCCTACAGATTTTAACACTAGATACAATGATAATTTAATTTCAGTCAATACTGGATGGTATTTAAGAGTTTTTTTATATATAAATAAAACTTCTGATATAGTTTTTAACATTTCCTTAGAAGATGCTAGTGGTAATAGAATTTTTAAAAGTGCTAATTTGAAAACTGGTTGGAATTTATTCGAAGAAGAATTAAATAATTCAAATTGGTACAATTGGAGTTATTTTAATCCGAGAAATATAACAAAGTTCTATTTTGTAGCAGAAAACAAAACAATTTCCGACGCAATATTTTTAGCAGTAGATGGACTAAGACTTGAAAAAAAGCCATTGATTAAAACAATCTATCCCGTTGAAAAAATTAGAGTAGTTTCAAAAGAACTGCTGGAAAAAATTAAAAATGAAGACATTGAATTGTTAAAGAAAATTTATGGAGATAGGTTTTACATAGAAATCTCCCCATGAAATCACAAGGATTTTTATTAGCTTATGTAGTAATAGGCTTCGCTTTAATTTTTCTTTTATTTAACTTCCAGGCGAGAGTTTTAAAAGCAAGAGAAGATATTAATGAAATATCAAAACTCTATAGCAAAATAGTAAGCAATGTTATAGACGAAAGTTTTTTTATATTAAGATTATTCAACTTGCCAACAGAATTTTTAAATCTAAGTAAAATTGAACACGATATACTTTCTTTAACCTTTATTCTAAACTATACAAAAAACGCA
>JANXEB010000122.1 GCA_025058985.1 Candidatus Aenigmatarchaeota archaeon | reverse complement strand
AAATATTGAAAATAAAACAAGTTTATCAAAGATAATAATGCTAAAACAACAAAAATAGAAATCAGCCTCGACATTAAATTATTATTTATGCTTCAGAAATAATATATACATATGTCTATTTTCGAAAGTTTAGAGGAGAGCTTCAAGGTAATTATAAAAAATCCAAAAATTCTTTTACCAGCGACATTGAATTGGCTAGTTTTATCTTTGTTTTTAATGACATTTTTCTTTTTCTGGAGATATTTAGATAGAGAGTTGATGATTTATGAAAAGATTAAAAGTTTTGTTTTGAGCGGAGACCCAAGTTATTGGAAAGATTTTAATATCGAATTTCTTTTAAAAAATCATTTTAACAAATTTATCCTCTTGCTTATAATATTGTTTACAATTTCTTTCATATACTTGTCTGTAGACATATTTTTAAGCTCATTTTATACTTTAGTTTTCAGACAATTACAAACAAAAAGAGACATAAATTTTGATGATTCAATACTACAAACAAGAAAATTCTTTTTTAATTTAATGCATGTGTGGTTTTTGTTAGTTGGCGCGCAACTTTTAGTTTCGATATTAATGTTTTTACCTCTATTTTTAACCAAACAAATGATATTTCTAATTTTTATTTTGTTGTTTTTTGTATCAATAATAATATTTTTACTCTGTTTGTGGATAACTCCATCAGTTGTGATCTACAGAAAATTAAAAGGCTTAGAGGCTTTAAAATATTGTTTAAGTTTTGTTTTTAAAAATTTCTTTAAATTATTTCTAATTGCAGTTTTGTTTTTAATAATAAGATTTCTTGTTTTAAGCTCAATCTCTCAAACACCCTATATAGGATATTTTCTTTATTTAATTTTTGACGCAGTTTTTTTGGCTTGGGACAAATTGTTGCAAGCTTCAATTTTTAGAAAATTAAGTTAAAACTTTAAATATCAGAAAAAACATAAATAATTCTAAGATGGAAGGAGAACCAACTCTAAACATTTTTCAAAAAATGATTTACTCTTTAATTAAACCAGAGCAAGTGTTCAAATATATAAGAAGAGAACCATTTTCTTTAACTTTTCTCTATTTTCTTTTCATAAATTTAATACCAACCTTGATAAGAATTGTTTTGGTGCTTTTGAACATACCGTCACAGCCTAATGAATCCATAGGCTCAATACTTTCAGGTTATGTTCTTACAATATTATTAGCTTTTTTGATTGCAGGAATTTTTCATCTTTTTGCAAAAGTTTTTGGTGGAGAAGCATCATATGACGGAACTTACAAGGCATACTGCTACGGCTTTACTCCATCTGTTTTAGTTGGTTGGATAAAATATATAGGTATATTAGGTGTAGTATACGGAATCTACGTTTTTATCAGAGGTATATCCTTTATTCATGCTATCCCCGGAGGCAAAGCCTTTTTGGTATGGTTTTTACCGATGGCAATATTAGCATTAATAATACTTGCACTAATAGCACTAGTAGGCGTGGCAATAATCTCCTATCTTGCTGGCCTATATTCTTCAAATCCCTACATGCAGGAAACCATTCAAACCACTGGTTATTTTTTAAAAATTATCAAATAGATTTTTTTATTTTCAAAGACAATTTTTTTCTTTCCATTTTCGTGAGTTTCAATAACCTCTTTCTTAACAATACATCTACAAAATTTGTATGAGTTTCATAGTAAATAGGTATTATGTGAATATGAAAATGAGTAACAATTTCACCAGTATTCAACAAGTATATCCTATCAGGTTTTAAATTTTTCTTTATACTTTTTACAATTCTAAAAAGTATATTTTGCATTTCATCAAACTCTTTCTTAGAAAACTCGCTTATATCCTCATAATGTTTTTTTGGTGCCAACAAAGTATAGCCCAAGGTGGACGGATAATAGTCTAAAAAGGCAATAAAATTTTTGTTCTCAAAAACAATATTTTCTGTGTTAATTTTGTTTTGACAAATGAAACAATTTTCTCTTGTTATTTTCTTTAATTTCTTTATGTCAAACTCAACTATTTTCACAATTTTACTTTTTATATTAAATTTTTATAAAACTATTCTATGAATTTGGTTTCAAGCTCCTTCAAATACTTTACAGATTTATTTATATCAACAAACAATTTTTCAACATACATTACATGCTCTTTTTTTATCTTCTCACTCTTATTTTCTTTTGCAAACTCGTTTGCAGGAGCTAAGAGTTGTATAGAATATCTCAAACTATTTTTTTCTCCCAATTCAGTTAAATATTCCAAAGCCTCTTT
>JANXEB010000121.1 GCA_025058985.1 Candidatus Aenigmatarchaeota archaeon | reverse complement strand
TACATAAATATTGCTTTATATTCATCCAATCTTTTTCTATAACTTCTTTTAACTCAGCATTGTATAAAGCACTTGCTGGATGAAACATACAAATCAGTTTAAATTTAAATCTTAAGTTATTAATATTAAAAACTTTACCGTGCAAATCACTCATGTTAGTATATTTAACATTAAGAAAATTTTCAACAAAATATTTCACGGCTATTTCTCCAAGAGCTATTATTATTTTAGGATTTATAAACTCAATTTGTTTTTTAAGATAAAAATCTGTACAAGTTTTAATAGAATTTTCAGTAGGCATGTTATTTGGGGGTATACATTTAACTATATTTGTTATAAAAACATCTTCTCTTTTTATACCAACCATTTCTAAGAGTTTATCCAAAAACTTACCAGCTTTACCTACAAAAGGTCTACCTTGTAAATCTTCATCTTTACCAGGTCCTAAGCCAACTAACATTATTTTAGCTTTGTAATTTCCTTCTCCAGGAACAGCGTTTTTTCTATACAAATGTAACTCGCAAGCTCTACAATTTTTTATCTTCTCCTCTATTTCTTTCATCTATTTTAGTTTTCATTTCCTCTGTTTCTTTCAAAAATCTTTTTAAAACTCTTGGTAAGTCTTTATCTTCTACCCTTAAAATAGAAGAGGCCTCTTTCAAAATTTTTTCCTTTTCTTTCAATTTTTCAAAATCCTCTCTATTCATAAAGCTATATATATTTATAAAAATCTAAATTACTTTATCGCACTATGTTAGTGATATCAAAAGACTTAAAATATTGTCACAATTGTTTGAATAATGGTCATGTAAAAGTAGAGATGAAACCACAAAAAGTTTTTGACGAATATTGGGAAGATGTTCTTTTAGTTTGTCCGGTTTGTGGATCGACCAAATCTATAAGATAAAAACAACAGCAGCTATTACTGTTGTCCATAAATTTTTGCTTGTGTAAGCTGTTTTAACTACATGAAAAGTCTTAGATATTGGTTTATTACCAATTTTTGTCTTTAACATTGATATAGCTAAGTTTTCTACATAATTACCACATTCTTTTTCATTTAAATCGCAGCAATGGAACTCAGCTATATAGCCATGTAATTTTTTATCTCTTGGAATAGCTATGCCTATTGAAGCAGAAATTGATTTATTTGGCTTATTACTATCATTCCTTGACATTACACAAAAAACTATTTGACCATCTTTTAAAAGCTTAATACCATCCTCTTTAGAAATGATTTTGCAATTAGCTGGAATTATGCTACTAACACTTACCAAATTATATTTTTCTATACTAGCATCTCTTAAAGCTAATTCAAAAGACATTAATCTATCTTCACTTACTCCAACTCCTTTTGTTACAAAAGCTTTTTTTGGTAAAAGAAACATTTAATATTCCAATAACTTTTTCTCAAACTCTTTCACATATTCAACACTTCTTTTAATATCAGAAAACAATTTTTCAACTCTTTTAACATCTTCAACTCCAACTTTCTTTTTATTAGCTATTATACTAGCAGGAACTATTAATTGTAATGCATATCTTAAAGAACTATTAACTCCAAGTTTTGTTAAATATTCTATAGCTTCTTCATCCAAATCAACTTTTTCAACTTTAACTCTAATTTTTATAATTTCTCTTATTTCTTTTTCTGTATATGGTCTTGTATTTATTATTAATAATCTATCCAATAAATCGATTGGCATTGCATGAGGAGATTTATAATCAGTACCTCTAATAGTAGCTACTCCTCTATTAGTTGCAAATATAATTATAGGAGCAAGCTCTTGTTCCATAGCTCTATTTAGAAATGAAAATGTCTCTATATCTAATAAACTACATTCATCAATAAAAATAACTCCAGGTACTAATTCTGCTTTTCCCTCTTTTATCATTTCTTTAACTAATTCTTCAGTTTCTTTTCTAACTTCACTATCTATTTCTTTTCTCTCTGCACCAAAAAGCAAACTTGCTATATCTAAACTACTTTTTGCTCTCATCATATCCAATTGATGAAGAGTTAACAAATAAACAAACTCTTTTTCTTTGAAAACTCTTCCCTCTGGTAGTGGAACTGGTTTATCTGCATATAGTTCTTCTTCCCCTTTCTTAATAACTCTTTCACTTTTTCCATACTTAACAACTCTACCTCCATCAACATCAATTCCAACAACATCACCAACTTCAATACCTTGTTGAACTATTTGTATTGCAAAACTTTGGTCAACATTTAATTTTTTACTTTCTTCTTTACTTTCTAACTTTATAGTAGCTCCAACTGGTATTTGATAATATGGATTATAATGATGTGGTTTATGTTTTATATCTAATTCAACAACTTCCCCTTCATAAATTTTTCTCATTTCCCTAATTCTTACACCAATACTTTTTCTTAAAGCTTGCGTCAAAAACTCTGTTTTTTTAACTTCCGCACTATAAATTTCACTAGCAGCTAGATGAACAAACGGAACATCCTTTCCTAATTCTCTAGCTATTCCTATAGCTAATGCCGTTTTACCAGAACCTGGTACGCCAGCTAATAAAACTCCCTTACCAGCGAATTTACCCTCTTTTATCATTCTAACAACAATACCAGCAGCTTCTCTAGCTTCTTCTTGACCAACAAAACCATCTGCTATAAATTCAGCTTTAAGATCCTTCAAACCCAAACCTTTTATATGACTATGAGCAGCTATTCTTTCAAACTCTTTTAGCTCTCCGCTATCTATAATTTCTCTAACCTCGGGCATATTATATTTTTTATACAAGCTTTATATTTAAATGCTATGTATGTGAAAAGAAAAAAATCTCCTTATCTTTTCTGCAAAAACCAAATCTAATAAATTGAACTATTTCATCATATTTAACACTTTCAACATTTTTTTCAGCAATAGCTTTTATAATTTTACCATTTGGCATTAATATTTTCACTTCAACAAAATCTCTATTCAACCATTGAATTTTTTGATCCTCATAAAAAATTTCTTTTGTTAAAAATTCTGCTTTATAATTTTCTTTAATTAAAAAACTTCCCAAACCAATAAAACCAATTCTATTTCCTTTATTTTTCAAATAATCTTCTCTTTCAATAAAAAATTTATTATATTTTATTTCTATTTTTCTAACTTTTTCTTTAACTTCTGGATGTAAAGGTATTAAAACTTCTCTTATATTTTTATCAAAATTTTCAACCTCTATTTCAATAGGATCCTTAACCAAAAAATATCTCATAGCCTCTTTATCTATTATTTTTCTATTTTCAGCATACAAAATCTCAGCAGCTACTGTAACATCAGCTAAACTCAAACCCATGTTTAAAATAAATTTTCTTATAGCTTCTGGTTTAATTCCCCTTTTTCTCAAAGATATTAAACTCCAAGTTCTTGGATCTTCCCATCCAATTAATTCACCTTTCTTTATAAGCTCTCTACATTTAGATTTACTTAACTTAGAACCTTCTTCAGCAATTTTCATCATACCATAATGTATAAAATGAACTGGTTTAATATTCAATATTTTCCAAATATATTCTTGCATCGTATCTTCTATAACTAATTGCTTTCCTCTCAAAATATGTGTTGTTCCAATAAGATAATCATCTACCGCCCAACTAAATTCTAATAATGGCCATACTCTATATTTTTTTCCAACTCTTGGATGTTCTCTTTCACTAATTCTAAAAATTACTCTATCTCTAAAAGCAGGATCTTTATGCTTCATATCAGTTTTTATCCTCAAAACAGCTTCCCCTTCTTTAAATTCATCAAACATTTTTTTCCATAGAATAAGATTTTCTTCCACATTTCTATTCCTACATTTACATTCAATTCCAAACTTTCTATTTCTTCTTATCTCTTCTTTACTACAAGTACATACATAAGCAAAACCTTTTTTAATAACTTCCTCAGCATATTTGTAATAAATCTCTAATCTATCTGACTTATAATAAATTTCTGAATAGTTAACGTTTAACCATTTTAAATCTTCTATTATCATTTCATAAGCTTCTTTTTCTATTGGTTTCTCTTCACTACCTATTGTATCATCAAAAAACAAAATTAACTTTCCATTATATTTTTTAACATATTCGTCATTTAATATAACCATTCTCGCATTACCAATATGTAATGGTCCTGATGGATATGGCGCTAATCTCATAACAACTTTCCCTATTTCTGCATTTGGTAAATCTGGTAATTCTCTTTTCTCTTCCTTTTTTCTAAATTCAAACTTTTTAGCTTCCTCTTCTATTTCTTTAAAACTAAGTTTATTTACTTCCTCAACAATTTTTTTAACTTCTCCTATTATTTCTTTTATTCTTTGTTTTACTTCAGGAATTTCGGCAATAAGTTTAGAAATAACAGAATTGACATCAGCTCTTCCATTATGAAGATAAGCATTTATTATTGCATTTTTTCTTATTACTTCCTTAATCTCCATAAAAAATTTTTAAATCTGCCCTATATTTAAAAGCTCTTGGAGCATATGCCAATACTTTTTGAATGTTCGTTATTTCTAAAAATTTAAAACTTTTCAATCTTTCTTTTAACTCACTAAAATCATTTTCTTTTGAAACAAAATAAACATGAATGAAACCATTTTTATTTATTTTTTCTATCGCTAAATCCAAAAAATCTAAAGAATTTATTATAGGCATGATTATTCTATCAAACTTTTCATATTTCAATTCGTTTCTACAAACTTCTCTTACATCACCATTAAATAAAAAAACTTTATCTTCAACCCTATTAATTTTTATGTTTTCTTTTGCATATTCATGAGCAATTTTATTTAATTCGATACAATAAACTTTAACATTTTTACTTTTTGCCAAATGAATTGCTATAGGTGCTATACCAGAAAACATTACCAAAATTTTTTCGTTATCACTAACTAAATTAACAATTCTTCTTCTTTCTGTAGCCTCTCTACTAGAAAAATAAACTTTTGTCGGATCTAATTTTAATTTTAAATTAAACTCCTTATGAATAACTTCTGTATCATAACTACCTGCAATAATTTCCAATTTCTCTAATCTAAACTCTCCTTCCCTTTTTCCAATTTTTTTTAATATAGATTTCACATTTTTATTATTTTTAAAAATCTCCTCTATGTTTATTTCTTTTTCACTACTTACAATAGCAATAGCTTTTTCTCTAGAGCCAATTATTTCTATACTCAAGGCTTAAATTTTATAAACATTTCTTCAACATCTACAGTTGTTAAAAGAACTTGTTTACAACAATATCTTCTTATATTATGTTTTTCAAAAAATTCATTAATATCTTTATATTTTTTCATCTCCTCAAAAAGATGCCCCAAAACTTTACCACATGTAAAACATCTTATAGGAAGTAGCATACTAACTAGTTTTTACTTCTCCACCAACACTTTCTATTTTATTTTTAGCACTCTCGGAAAAACTTTCAACTATAACTTTAACTGGAAAATCTATTTTACCCCTTCCTAATAATTTATTATACCCAAGAGATTTTAAATCAATAGCTTGTGTTAAATCCATATTTTTTTCTTTTATCATTTTAACTAATTCATCTATATTAATAATTTTTATTTCTTTTTTTGGTTTTTTAAAACCAACCTTACCTATACTTTCTGGTTCATATTTTAAAGTTCTAAATAATTTAGGACCCAAACTACCCCCTCTTCCTCTACCACCTCTAGAACCCTTTCCTCTCCATTTTTTATGACTTCCGTGATAAGTTCTTTCTCCTCTTCTTCTTTTCTTTTCTCTCCTAACTACCATATTATTATGTTATAATTTAAAATTAAATGTATGGAAATAACACCTTGGGAAGTTAAAGGAGAAGTTAATTACGAAAAACTAATAAAAGAATTTGGCCTAAAAATAATAGATAATGAAATATTGAAATCTTTTGAAAAAAAAGTTAAAAATTTGCACTTTTTATTAAAAAGAAAAATATTTTTTGCACACAGAGATTTGGATGTTTGTTTAAATAATGATTTTTACTTATATACAGGCAGAGGACCTTCTGGACCAATGCATATTGGCCATATAATACCTTTTTATTTTACAAAATGGTTACAAGAAGAATTCAAAACAAATGTTTATATTGAAATAACAGATGATGAAAAATTCTTAGTTAAAACAAATAGTTATGAAGAAATAAAAAATTTTGCAAATGAAAATATCTTGGATATTGCTGCAATAGGTTTTGACAGAAATAGAACTTTTATATTTAGAGATACTGAATATATAAAAAATATTTATCCACTAGCACTAAAAATAGCAAAAAAAATAAATTTTAATACAATAAAAGCAGTTTTTGGTTTGAAAAGCTCTAATAATATTGGTATAATTTTCTTTCCATCAATACAAATGGTTCCATGTTTTTTCGAAAAAAGATATTGTTTAATTCCAGCTGCTGTTGATCAAGATCCTTATTGGAGATTACAAAGAGATATAGCTGAAAAGCTCGGGTATAAAAAATCTTGTCAAATTCATGGAAAATTTCTACCACCATTAATTGGTCTTAAAGGAAAAATGAGTACTTCTCTACCAACAACAGCGATATTTTTAAATGAAGATGAAAAATCAATCAGAAACAAAATATATAAGCATGCTTTTTCAGGAGGTCAGCCAAGTGTTGAACTACATAGAAAACTTGGTGGCAATCCTGATGTTGATGTCTCTTTTCAATGGTTATATTTCTTCTTTGAAGAAGATGATAATAAACTTAAAAAAATAGAAGAAGATTATAGAAGTGGTAAATTGTTGACTGGAGAGTTAAAAGATATCTTAATAGAAAAAATAGTCAAATTTTTAGAAAAATTTAGAGAAGAAAGAGATAAAGCAAAAAATTATGTTGACGACTATTTATATAATGGTAAACTAGCTCAATTAATGTGGGAAACTATTTTTGAATAAAAAATCTTAGATTTCTATCTAAATCCTTACTAACACCAATTCTTTTTGAACTTTTTATTTCAAGCTTTTCCTTGTTATCAATTATTTTCAAGATGCTTTCTTCATTAGTTAAATCTATGTTATTAAAACTTTTATCTATGAGAAAGGCTTTTGTTAATTTTCCAGGACCATTTGTTAAATTTGAAATATTTTCGATTTTTCTATTTTTCATCATAATTTTTATTCCAGCTATTGGCTTAATTGATCTTATCAAAACTGCTCCTACCTTATTTTTTTCATGCGCTACCACATTCAAAAGCCAATTATTGTGAACATTATAAACTAAAGCTCTTCCAACTTCTCCTTTCATTAACTCAACAACATATTTTGGTTTACCATAATATACTCTAGAGGCTGGATCCTCTTTACCATAATAAGCTTCTGTTTCAACTATTTTTCCTTTTAGTAAAAATTTTCCATAAACTCTAACTATAATTTTTCCCAGTAACTCCTTTGCAACAATTTCTGTATCCCTTTCATAAAAAGCTCTATTCAATATCATAAATCCTCATTTCTTTTAAACTTTCTTCCACAAGTTTATCTATATTTATTTTTTCTTCAATAGCTAAAATATCTTCCAATTTAGATTTTGTAGCTGGATGTAAAGAAATTATGGAACAACAGTCCTTATATTCTCTTATAGATATTTCATAAGTACTTATGTTCTTAGCAATTTCTATTATCTCTTCTTTATCATAAGTTAACAAAGGTCTTAAAATTGGGAATTGTGAAGCTTTATCAACTACTGATAAATTTTCTAAAGTTTGAGAAGCTACTTGCACCAAATTATCTCCAGTTACTATAGCTTTATAATTATATTTTTTACATAACTCATTTGCAACTTTTATCATAAATCTTCTAAATAAAACAAGCTCGATTTTTTCATTTATTTTATTAGCTATAGCATTTGCATGAAAAATACTATAAGGCACTAAAAACAGTTTTACTTTAATTTTTTGACTTTCTATAATTTTTCTAACCAACTCAAAAATTTTTGACTTTTCAACTTCTTCAATAGAACTATAAGCATAAAAATGTAAAAAATCTGGTTTACAACCTCTTTTCATTATTAAAAATGAAGATACGGCAGAATCTATCCCACCAGAAATTAAACTTATTACTTCACCACTAACCCCAACTGGTAAACCACCTGCCCCTTTAAATTTTTCTTTAAGATAATAAACATAATCTTTATAAATTTTAAATTTAATTTCTATTTCTGGATTTTCTAAATCAACTATTGCATTAGTTTTTTCAACAACTTTTTTTCCAATATAATTTTCTACATCTTTTGAAGTCATCGGAAAAGATTTATCTATTCTTTCTACTCTAATACAAAAAGTTTTTCTATTTTTTACTTCTTCTATTGCTAAATTAGATAAGACATCTAAATCTCTTTCAACAACTTTTGCTATATAAATTGTAGAAATACCAAAAACTTTTGACAAAATTTTTGCTATTTTTTCATCTTCATTACTTTCTATTACAATTCTATCATGAAACTTTTTTATGTTAAAATCAAAACTTTTTATAGAATTTTTTATGTTATTTTCTAATCGATTTATGAACTTTGCTCTATTTTTCCCTTTTAAAAAAATTTCTCCAAAAAATACGATAACCGCCATAATAAAAAATAGAATAAAAATTCTAATAACAAAAACTTCTATATGGGCCAGTGGTCGAATGGTAAGACGCTGCCTTCGCAAGGCAGAAACTCCGGGTTCAAATCCCGGCTGGTCCATTAAAGATTAAAACCTTTGATGGAGAAAAGAATTTTGTGAATTTTTGCTTAAATGTTTTTACTTCTAATATTTTATGGTAGATAATTACATGATTGAGGAAGTTAAAAGAATTTATAAAGTAAAAAACAATAAACTAGCAGAAGAAATAGCAAGAAATATTCTGATATATATAGAATCAAGAGGAATGTACAGATACATGAAAAGGTTGGAGGAATGCTTCGGAAAGAAATATGCTGCAAAAACTATTGTTGAGAAATACAGAAAATCTACGAGTTGAACAAAAAACTATATTGACGACTTGTAACTTTAAATAAAATTATTAAAATATAAAACTTACCAAAAGTGATTAAGATGTTTTTAATTACTAAAAACAACAAACGCCAAAATAGCTAATTAAAAAATAAAGCTAAGTATACAATTAACATTTACAAAAAATGTAAAATAAGTATAGAAATAGCTTCAAATATCGCTGATATTTAGCTTAAATTTAAATGATTTACATAGTTCCTAACTCTTCAGTTTTAATAAACTTAAATACTACTATAAAATTCGAAAATTCTAAGCTTAGGGATATTGGAGTAAGAAGAAGCCAAATTAATAGCGGATATAGAAAAAGAACAAAATAATTAACTTAGCCTGAATAAATGAAGGCGAAACAGAAAAAATTAGAACGTTATTCTCTTTTAGACTAGATATTGTTGAAATAGCTACGTATATTACAGAAAAATTTGGTTGAAAGAAAATTATAAGTTTTACAAATAATAAACTGCACAATTCTTTTTTATAAAATTATTTCCATGTAATAGCTAAAGAAAATTTATAAATAAAGTAATGATTGTTAAGTTTTGTATATTAATGCTTCTTCGTATTTCTTAACTTGTTTTATTCCTCAAATTACCTAACTTCGATAATAACATGCATATTTAAACTTTTATGTTAAAAAGTATTTGTGATTGGAAGAGTAATAAATATATCCTCTGGTAAAGGTGGTGTTGGAAAAACAACAATAGCTATAAATGTAGGTTGGATATTAGCTGAAGTTTTCAATAAAGAAGTTACTATTATTGACTGTAATATAACAACTTCCCATTTAGGTTTATACTTAGGGATATTTTATTCCCCAGTAACTTTAAATAGAATTTTAAGAGGAGAAGCAAGTATTGAAGAAGCTATTCATTTTTATTCAAAAAACTTAAAAATTATTCCAGCTTCAAATTCTATATCAGATTTAATAGGAGTTGATATAATTAGCCTCGGCGATGTTTTGAACAAAATGAGAGAAAAAAACGATATAATAATATTAGACTCTGCCCCTGGCTTAGGAAGAGAAGCCTTAGGTAGTTTAAAATTTTCAGATGAAGTAATATTTGTTACACAACCGTATCTAGCTTCTGTAATGGATATAGTAAGAGCTTATGAAGCAATAAAAGATACTAATATAAAACCTCTAGGAATTGTTTTAAACATGGTTTTTAACGATAGATTTGAAATGGATAAAAGAGAAATTGAACAACTAACAGAATTGCCAGTAATAGCAAAAATACCTTTTGATAAAAATATGAGAAAAAGTTCTTATTTGTCAATACCATTAGCTTCATTAAATAGAAGTTCAAAATCAATAAAAGAAATGCTTAAGTTATCAGCTTTTCTTATTGGCGAAAAATATAAAGAAGAAAGACTATTTGATAAACTAATTGAAAAAATAAAAAAAATTTTTAAATAAAAAAAGTATCTTCAGCTTGAACAACGATACCATTTCCATCTTCTATTAAAACTGGATATTTTTTCAAAGCATTTTTGTTTAAAAGTTCATTTAAAGAAAATTCTAAAACAGATAGAGAAAACTCCTTTAACCATCTTTTTGCAAATGGTAATCTTTTAAATTTTTTATCTGCTAATTCTAAAATTTTTCTCGCCGTTTCATTTCTTACACCAACGTACTTGTTAAATTGAAAAATATTAGAATATGTTGATTCTTTAACCCAACCATTTCCATTTGTTAAAAAAATTTCTATTGCATAAATATTATCTTTTTCAAAAACTTCACTACTAAAATTCTTATAATTTGGTATTGATGGCTTCGCATGTAAGCCAAACTTATCTATTCTATGACCAGTCAAATTTCTAATAACTTTCAAATTTGTATCTTTTATAATCTCTTCAACAACATAACCAACTTCACTAATTTTATTTCCTTCCTTAACAACTTTTTTTGCTTCTTCTAAACATTTATCAACAATTTTAATCATTTCATTATTTTCTTTAATACAAAAAGTTTTCGCTATGTCAACAATAAAACCATTTATATGACAACCTATATCTATTTTAACAACATCTCCTTTTTTTAGTATATATGTTTCATTAATATCTGCAGTATAATGAGCTGCTATATGGTTAACACAAATATTCACTGGAAATGCTATTTCTGCACCTAACTCCAATATATTTTTTTCTAAAAATTCTGCTATTTCAAGAATATTTTTCTTTT
This sequence comes from Candidatus Aenigmatarchaeota archaeon, assembly GCA_025058985.1. Lineage (GTDB taxonomy): Archaea > Aenigmatarchaeota > Aenigmatarchaeia > CG10238-14 > SpSt-28 > JANXEB01. Next base: position 2,210 of record JANXEB010000121.1, on the reverse strand, counting down.
CATCTAAAACTTTTTCAGCATTTTCCATAACTTTCCATGCTATATTTTTAATACTTTTATATTCCTCTATCATTAAATTAATATATGCAGATGGATTTATTAGCAGATGCACTGAACCAAATTAAAATTTGCGACAAAATAGGAAAAAAAGAATGTATTGTTAGGCATAGTAAGTTAATAGAGAATGTTTTAGAAGTAATGAAAAAATATGGCTATATAAAAAATTATTTAGTTTTAAAAGAAGGTAATTTTTTGAAAATAAAAGTTTTTTTGTCTAATAAAATTGTTGATTGTAAAGCTATAAAGCCAAGATTTCCTTTTAATACAAAAGAGTTTTTAAAATTCGAAAAAAGATATTTGCCAGCAAGAGATAAAGGAATATTGATTGTTTCAACTAATAAAGGAGTTATGAGTCATATGGATGCTAAATCTTTGAATATTGGTGGAATTTTACTAGCTTATGTATATTGAATGAAAATAAAAATAAAAAAAGGTTTAAAAATAGATAAAAAAATAATTAAAGAGCTTAGAAAAATTAAAGAAAATATAGTTATTTGTATTGGTGGAAACGGTACTCTTATTTATACTTTAAAAAGAACTAAAAAACCAATTTTACCAATAAGAACTATGGAAGAAGAAAGCTTAGGATTTAAAAGTGATTTATCTATTAGAGATTATAAAGAAATTCTTGAAAAAATTGAAAAAAAAGAATTTTACTTTGAAGATTTTAATAAGATTATTGTAACTGCAGATAAAAAAAGATTTAAAGCAGTTAATGATGTTGTAATTTTTAGAAAAACTGAAAAAGAGGTTGTTACTGAAATTTTTGAAGAAAAAGAAAAAATTATAGAAATTCATGGAGATGGTTTAATAATAACTTCTTCTTTTGGTTCAACTGCTTATAATTTAAAAGCTAATGGTCCTATAACAAAAGAAAATATATTGATAGTAACACCAATAAATGCAAATATAAAAAATTCTTATGTTACATCAAAAAAGTTGAAAATAATTGTTAAAAGAAATGAAGCCAACTTAGAAATAGATGGTAAGAAAGTTGGCTGTTTTAAAAATATAAAAGTTAAAATTTCTAATGAAAAATTTAAAATAGTTAAATTAAAGGGTTTGGAAGAAAGTTTGAATTCGAAAATAAAAAGAATTTTTACAACATGAAAACAATAGCCGGAATAGATGAAGCCGGGAGAGGTGCAATAATAGGGCCACTAGTAATTGCTTGTGTAGCTATTAGTGAAGATAAAGAAAAATCTTTAAAAGAAATTGGAGTAAAAGATTCTAAGAAGTTAAGTAAAGAAAAGAGGGAAGAACTTTATAAAGAAATAGAGAGATTAGCTTCAAACATTATTGTAATAAGAATAAATGCTTGTAAAATAGATAGCTATAGAAAAAATAACATCAATTTGGATGAAATAGAAGCTATGAAAATAGCTCAAATAATTGATAGCTGTGAAGCAAATGTTGTTTTTGTAGATTCTTTAGAAAAAAACTCTAAAAAATTCGAAGAAATGATAAGAAAAAGCTTAAAGAATAAAAATACGGAGCTAATTGTTGAAAATTATTTGGATGAATCTATTCCAGTAGTTTCTGCAGCATCTATAATTGCAAAAGTTGAAAGAGATAAAGCAATAGAAGATATAAAAAAATTCATAGGAGTTGATTTTGGCTCTGGCTATCCTGGAGATCCTTTAACAGTTAAATATTTAGAAGAGCTTTTGTCTAGTAAAAAAGAATTACCAATATTTGTTAGAGAAAGTTGGATAACTCTAGATTTATTAAAAGAAAAAATATTTCAAAAAAGTCTAAAAGACTTTATAGCCCGGGTGCCGGAATCAGGCTAACGGGCTCGCCTCGAGAGCGAGTGGAGCTTTTGCTCCTTCTGGGTTCAAATCCCAGCCCGGGCGATCTACTTTGCTTCTGAATTTTTACTTATCTCAATATTTAAAAATTTTTATCAAGTAAGTTTGGTGTGTAATTTGGGGAAGTGAATTTTCTTCCAGCTTTTTGAGGTTTTTTGAGAATTTTGGGACTTTAACATAGAACTAGGCAGTAAATTTATAGAATTACACCACCAACAGAAACTCTTATCTAGTTTCTTCTGATCCCATCAGTAAACTAAGACATCATTCTGTATTCTGAACCAAAAGAAATTGTTGGTTCTACTTTTGTTATTCTAACAGGTAAAACCACACTAATAT
>JANXEB010000099.1 GCA_025058985.1 Candidatus Aenigmatarchaeota archaeon | reverse complement strand
TCAATTATACCATCAACACTATTCGGCATTTTAACTACAGTTTTATTTTTCATTCTATTTTTTAAAAAATAGCAGCTCTTAAATTAGTCGTTTCTATATCTATAACAAGATACATAAAAAAATTAAGAAGTTGGTAATACTGTTATACTACTATGCAAATCTATGAAATAACTATAATCTATTGTTATTTTAAACGATTTTGTAGTGAACAATTCTCCAGCTGCTAGTGGTTGTATAGTACAAGTAGCTACAGTTTCTCCACCCTGTGGAATGAAAACTGTAGATGTTGGAAATATACAACCACTACTGCTTATTCTTACTAATCCAAGACCAGCGTTAATATCACCCACATAACTCCTACCACCACCCACATCCCTCAAGCGCAGATGAACTCTTATTTCGCTACCGTGACCGATTACTGAAACTGGTACAGCGAGCTGTGCTTGAATCGGTCCTTCACTTTGTGAAAATTGCAAAATACCGCCAGTTTCTTTTGTTTGTCTAAAATATTCTGGAGTAACTATTTTAACAATTCCGTCTATTACAGTCGAGTAATCATAACTTAATCTTAGTAATATGGGATAGGATAGAGTATTAGTTTTTTGCCCACCTCTATAGATTATTTCTTTGGTTCCATGCCCAACTCCACCTTCTCTTATTCCAAGTGCTGGATTAGCTGGTGGTAGAGAGCTAGGTATGTTGTCTATACTGCCACTAGGCGGAACGAAGTCACTTCCCACAATGAAGTTTGTTTTAATATTTGTTGCCATGGCACCGCCATTATTTTGAATTGTTAAAGAAAGAAATACTCTTTGATCGTCTCTTGCCTCTATAGCGGTTGGTTCTACCTTGAATTCTTTGATAACGACACCAATTCCACCTCTAGTACCTCCTGGAGCACTAATACAACCTGCTAAAAATACTGTTAAAATTACTACTATTGTAAATACTGTAAGTTTCTTCATAATTAACTTTTAATATAAAAATTTAAATTAATATATATACACTTGTCATCTCTGCTAAAATTTTAAAGAACTTCAATTTGTTTTTGTTAGAAAACAATTTTAATAAAACTATTCATAGTAAATATTTAAACTACCTATAAAGATTTTGATAATTATTGTATTATGGTCACGAACTTCTGTTCAAGATAAGAAGAATAAACAACATTGCTTTTTTTAACATTTTCAATAAAAAGAGAGCATTAGAATATTGGGAAAAGATAGTAAAAGAATTTGAGTTAAAAAGGTGTATCAGGAGTATCCAAAACTTAAGTTTTATTTTTCTTGTTTTAGTTTTTTATAATTATTTAAATTAATTTATGAGAAGAAGAAATTTAAGTCAGATTTTAATTTTTATGCTATCAGCTATTTTTTTAGCTGGTTGTATAGAACAACGTTCTTCAACTTTTCTTCCACCCGTTTGCTTGGAGCCGGAGGGAATAACTTTAGAAAATTATAGAGTTAGTAATTTAGATGTAAGAGCAGGAGAGACAACTCACATATCATTTACATTAACAAATAACTGCAGAATTCCTTCAACTATAAAAAATATGAAAATAGTAGATTTATCTGCATTTGACGAATATGTCATAACCTGTGATAATATTAAAGAGATTAATAAACCGCTTACGGTAACATTACAACCTTTTCAATCCAAACCATGTACTATTAGTTTGAGAGCACCAACTGAAATAACCACAAATATACCGGTTACTATTATTTTTGCCTATTCTTTCGATTTGATAAATACAAAAAGTGTTTTATTACCTGTAATAGACGATATAACAGTGAAAAGACCACATTCCAAATATCAAGAGAGCTTAGAAAAATTTGGTTATGTAGATTTTGAAGTTTTGCCCCCAGTTGGCAATATTAAGGTAGAAAAAGACAGAGTAGTAAAGGAATATTGGGGAGTGGTAAATCAACCATTTAAGTTAGAGTTTTATTTAATTCCAAGAGTAAGACAAGAAAGAGTAGAATATACGATAAAAGAAGTTAAGGTCGAACCTAAAGAGAGTAAGGAAACTTTAGATTACAATTGTGGAGATGAAAAAACTATTTTGGAAATAATAAAGAAAGTAAATAAAATGCAATTAAAAGAGAAAGTTCCTTTTAGGTGCGAATTTATCTATAAAAGAAATGTTCCTGAAGTATATGTTAGAGTAGATTTAAATGTAAGCTATGAAGTTACAATATATAAGCATCAAACATTTGCTTTTATAGTCTAATATTTTTTAATTTTAAATAAAGAAGAAAATAATTAGTAGCCCCGTCGTCTAGCGGCCAAGGATGTCGGGCTTTGGACAACAAAGCTTTGATTAATGAAAGATACCCGAAGGCGGCGGTTCGAATCCGCCCGGGGCTATTTTATTTAAATATAAAATAAAGTAATACAGAAAACGTTTCTATAAAGATAAAAATAATGGTTATTTGTTTTTCGTTAAATTTTCCGATTTTCATTATCAAATGCGTTAAACTATAGATTTTTTTGTACCTACTTTTTAAGTAGTTATTTTTTAAAATACCTAAGCTACTTGCTTTAAATTTTGATCTAAGTTTTAAAAAGAACTCTATTAAGAATGGTAGAAAAACAAAAACAGCAGCTTTTTCTATATTTCCGGCAACTGCTCCAACTACAATAATCGAACCTAAGAAATATGTTAGGCTATCTCCAGGCAATATTTTGGCCGGATAAAAATTGTAAATGAAAAAAGGAATTAAAGAAAAAAGAGAAATGAAAAAAATAGGAAAAGCTATAGAATTAGATATAAAGGCAACATAAGATAAAAAGCTTAAATAAACTATGGCCATACCAGCTTCCATTCCGTTAAAACCAGCTAGCATATTAACAACATTTGAAGAAAAAACAAAAACTAAAGGAACTATTAATACCGGGTAAAAAATACCAAAATTAACATTTCCAAAAAAAGGTAGGTTAACAGTAGGATCTCCAATATTTAGAACCATTAGTGGTAGAGCTGCTGGTAGTGTCAATAATGGCTTTAACCATTGTGGCAAACCAAGTCTTATATCTTTCTCCTTAGCTTTAGTAATGATTGATTTTCTAGAAGTTAGAACATCGTCAATAAAACCGATCAAAGTAGCTATTAGTATCGAAACCATAGTAGAAAATATTACTAACGCATTTTCTATTGAACCAAGGACAAAGCTTTTTATTCCAACAAAGATTAACAAAGAAAAAGTAAAAGAAAGTGAAACAACTATTCCTCCAGAAGAAGCTATTATTCTTTTATCTTTTTTATGTTGATCAATTCCAACTATCCAATATTTTTCAAATATTTTTTTAACTCTTGGTATTGAAAAGAATGAAATTAAAAATGAAACTATCGATACAACAATATATTCAATCACTTTTTAATGCTTCTAATAGTTTTTTGTTAGATGGTTTTTCAAAATACTCTCTTACTGGTTTAATTATTTCATTGATTTCTCTAGCTACATTAATCTTTAGATCTAATGGATGAATTTCCCCATTCAAAAAAGCTTTTTCTAATTCCTCATAAGAATGAAACTCTAGGTTTTTTCCATATTTACTTTCTCTTTCTATGAAAAAAGTACTTTTAAACCTAAAAATTAAATATTTAGCAATTTCTAGAACAGGATTATTTTCTACTATTTTAGCAGGGCAGTAAGCTCTTTTTAGTTTATGCAAAATTTCTTCTTCACTATCGTGAATAAAAATGGCTGTCCAAGGTTTGCTTTTACTCATTTTTGCTTGTATTATAAAGTCTTCTTTACTTTCAATTTTTTTCGGAGGTTCGGACAAACCAATCAATAAATGATGATGTATAGCAATTGGTTTTTCCCATTCTAATTTTGGAAAAACTTCTCTACATAAGATATGAACTTTTCTTTGATCCATGCCACCATGAGCTATATTACAAAGATATTTAACATCTACAGCCTGTAAAGCTGGGTAGAGAAATTGAGAAAAACTTAGTTTATCTTTTCTGCTTCTACCCATTATTGGTAGACATCTAATACATCTATCAATGGTTATTTTAGATGAAAACTTCACTACATCTTTCCAATATTCGTTATTATTGTAATATAGCTCTGAACCTAGGATTACTTCTACATTTTTACAAAAAAATTTAAATGCTTCGCTATAGTATTTACTAGCTGTTTTTATCTTTTCCCAATTTCCACCAAGTTTATTATTCATAAAACTATGCCAATCTGCAAGAAAAACTTTTGTTTTTATATTAGCTTTATCGAAGTCATTTATTTTAGTTCCAGAAATGAAAAGAGTTCCTAAATGAAGATATCCAGAAATTTCAAAACCTATATAATGTTCTATTTTTGAGTTAGTTTCGAACAATTCTCTTAATTCTTTTTCAGTCAATATTTCTTCTGTTGGTGATTTTTTAACTAGTTCTATTCTTTCTTCTATATCCATATTTTTTTAATGGACTGTTTAAATTTATTCTATTACAAAATTTTTATTTTTCTCCCAAAAAGATTTGTTTATACTACGAATTTCTAGTAGATAGTTTATTGTTATTTTATATTTTTTACCAACTGTTTTTATTGTTTCAAATAGTTCTTTTTCTCTATCAAATGGTGAAGAAAGAATTAAACATTCTAAGAAATCTCTGAGCACAAAAAAAGAGCTTTCAATTTTTTTTATAAAAGCTCGATTATTAATAACCCAATCTAAAATTATACCTGATTTTGGATTCGTAGAAAAATTTGAAAAAAATATTCTTAAATCTTGCATTCTAAGTTTATTTTCAATATCATTTAGTATATCAAGAATGATTTTTTCTTCTCTGAAGTTTGCAATAGAAGCAACTGAAACAACTTTTAGTTCAGGATCATTGGAGCTTTTATAGACTTCTAAAAATTTATTAAATTCTTTTTCACCACCGTACATAGAAACAACAAAAGAGACTTGCGATAAAATATCTTTGTTAATTTTTGGGAAATCACTAAAGACTTCAAAACTTTTTTTCACAACTTCCTTGTTATTAGAATAACCCAAATAAGTAGTGGATATTTTTCTAACCAATTTTTCGTTAAGAGAGTCACTACTCTTAACAAAAAAGCCAACTCTCTTTAAATTATTTTCAAAAATATTTATCGCAATCTTTCTAATATTTTTTTCGTAACCTAATATTTTTTCCAACTCAAAAATGGAATATGCAATTGCATATAAAACTAACCAATTGTCCTCTAATTCAAAACTGTTTAAAAAGTTTAAATAATTTTGTAAAGAAATTTTTCCAATTTTTGTAAAAGCGAATAAGTCAGAGAGTAAAGAAAATCTAGTTATTGGTTTTATTTCTTTCTTAAATATCAATGGTTTTATTCTATCCAACAATTTTTTTGAATATAAAACTCTTAAAAAAGATGTTAAGTTTGGATTAAAAATTACATAGTTTATTTTTTCTTTTGTTTCAATAGTTTCTATTTCTTTATCTAGCAAGATTTCTTTCTCTTCGTTGTTCAACAAGAATTTTAAAGGAATTGGCCATTTAAAATTATCTCTACTCTTTAAACATAGCCTTTTTTGTCTTATTTTAATAGAATTTTTTTTGCTCTTTACCTCTAAGAAAGGGCATCCATCTTTTTTTATCCAACTTTCAATAATTCTTTTTACTTCCTTGTTTGAATACTTTTCAAAGTAATTGAACAATTCATCTGAGTTAGCATTTTTATATGCGAAATCATTTAAAAAATTTTTTATCGCGTTCCTAAAGTTTTCTTTACCGATAAAATCTTCTACCATTCTCAGGACACTTCCACCTTTATTGTAGCTAATTTCATCAAAAATTTCTTCCATTTCGTTAATGTTTTTTACTTCAACTTTTATCGGATGTGTATTTTTTAACGAATCTCTTATCAAAGCTTCCCAAGTTTCTCTAAAGACAAAGTATTCGTCAATATTTAAACTTGGATAAAGAGTTTCAAGAGCTTTATATGCCATGTAGGTAGCAAAACTTTCATTTAACCAAAGGTCATCCCACCATTCCATAGTTACCAAATTACCACTCCACTGATGCCAAAGTTCGTGAGCAATAATTAAAAATGCTCTTACTTTTAATTCTTCACTAACGTTGTTTTCGTCAAACAATAAAAGAACTTCTCTAAAAGTTATGGCTCCCCAGTTTTCCATTGCTCCTGCTCCAAAGTCTGGAACTGCAATCAGATCTAATTTTGGCAACGGATATTTTATTCCAGTGTATTCTTCAAAAAAAGATAAACACTTTTCAGTAAAATCTAAGGAGGCTTTTCCTAAGTTTGCCATTTTTTTTGTTGCTACTATTCTTAATCTTCCTTTTTCTAGAAAGTCGAAATTTCCTATGCCTATATAAAGAAGATAAGTTGACATTAGCGGAGTATTTTGAAAAATTACAAGCTTTTTATTATCTAGAATTTTTTCTTCTTCTATTGGCATGTTAGAAATGGCTTTTAAATCTTTATTTATTAATAAGGAAAGTTTAAAAACAGCTTTTAGTTTTGGTTCATCAAAACATGGAAAACATCTTCTTGCATAATTTGGTTCAAATTGAGTAGTTATCATATTTTCACTTTCGTTAACTTTACTTACATAAATTCCAGTTAAGTCATTTCTTATTTCTCCTTCAAAATCTATTAAAATCTTTGCTAATCCTGTTATAAATTTTACAAGTTTTATTTCTAGGATTTCATTTTCATCATTTACTTCAAACACGGCATTATATCCATTAACAAAAACTTTTTTTATTTTCAAGTTTTTCGAGTTTAGAATAATTTTGTCAGTAGTATTTTTAATTTCCAAATCTATTTCAACTTTACCAATATACTTCAAGTTTTTTTCATCTATGTCTAAGAATAGGTTATAATACTTTGGTAAAATATTACTCGTTGACATTTTTTAAAATTCTTCTTTTCGCTATTTCTATTAAAGAATCTCTAGTACTAATATTTTTTTCTTTAGCATTTTTCAGTATTTCATTTAAATTTTTTTCTATTCTTTCTTTGATTTCTTTGAATAATATATCTTTACCTTTTGTTCCGTATTCAAGTTCGATATAGCTACTTATAACACCACCAGCATTAGCTATACTATCTGGAATAATTTTTATTCCTTTTCTTTCGAGATATTTTTCAATTTCATAAGAAATTGGAATATTTCCAGCCTCAACAATAATTTTTGCTTTTATTTTATCTTTATTTGTTTCATTAATAGAATCTGGTCTTGCTCCCGGAATCAAAATATCAACATCTAATTCAAAAAGATTTTTGTTTTCATATATTTCACAATCTTTATAATAAATAACGCTACCTTTTTCATTTTTTATTTTTATTAACTCATCGATATTTAAACCATTTTTGTTTAAAACCATTCCTTTCGAATCACTAACTGCAATAATTTTGAAGCCAAGTTCATTTAAAAACTTCGCCACAAAAATTCCAACATTACCGAAACCTTCTATAGCTACTGTTAAATCTTTGCCAAGCTTATAAAACTCAACAGCAAACTTAGTGGCTATTGAGACTCCATAACCAGTTGAACCTAATTCATGTGGCAAGCCATTCATGTTTAACGGTTTACCAGTGGCTGCTTTCTCATTTTTTAATTCATTAGCTATTATACCCATTTCTTTTTCTCCAGTTCCCATATCTGGTCCCGGAATATAAATGTCTGGAACGAATGGTTTTATCATCTTAGCAAAACTTCTTATTATTAATTCTTTATCTTTTCTTTTGGGGCTAGCTTTTATTCCAGCCTTA